>JANNBD010000050.1:0-3243 GCA_031385105.1 Chamaesiphon sp. OTE_78_metabat_374 | reverse complement strand
TCGGTTAATGGTGTTTTCATAGTTTGTGGATCTCCCTCAATCGTTAATACTTTTTTGCTAATCTTAGCCGACAGATGCTGCTGCGCGATCGAAATAACCAGCTACTTCAGACATGATTGCGCTACAGTCGCCTTTGGTGATACCGTTGGTGTCGCCAACAATTGCCAGTGCTGCATCTTTCATCTTCTGTACGCCAACTGCGACCGAAGATCCAGGAGTACCCAGTGCGAGGTAAGTTTCCCGCAAACCATTCAAACAACGATCGTCGAGTACCGACGCATCGCCAGCGAAGATTGCATAAGTTACATAACGGAGGATGATTTCCATGTCACGCAAGCAAGCAGCCATCCGGCGACTGGTGTAAGCATTTCCACCAGGAGCGATGAGTTGAGGTTGATCTGCGAATAAGCTCCGAGCGGCATTTGCGACAATCGCGGATGAGTTGCTAGTAATCCGGTTGACGGTATCCATGCGGATATTGCCTTGTTTGACCATTGCGGACAAAGCATCTAATTGATTGCTGCTGAGGTATTGACCTTGAGCATCTGCTTGGGCGACAACTTTGGAGAATCCGTCTAACATATTGTTTAGTCCTGTGGTTTATATAGTTTTGGGGGCTGAAATATGTGCTATGATTCCGACTTGAGCGCAATATAGCTTAATAAATCGGCAAAGACCCCGATCGTATTATGAGAGAATCGCTGGCTCTTTGCGAATTTCCGATCGCATTAGGCTTCACTATTCTAAATTTTAGCCCATTTTAGCGCGATTTTTGACTCCTGTCGATCGTTTATGTTAAGTTTTTGCAACAAACGTTCATAAACCTGACTCACCCCAATGTCTAAGTTGGAAAATAGGTACCATAGTTACACCACTTTTGCGCTGTGAGCACAAAGAAAAATCGCCTAAATGTGTCCCTCGATCCGATCGAGCGTGAGAAGCTGGAAAAGCTAGCCGCTGAGTCTGGGCTATCTTTGTCCCGCACCATCGCGCAACTAATCCGCAAGGCGAAAAAGCCCAAGGATGAAGACTCCACAAATACCTAAAAAACCCAGCTCCGTTCTGGAACTGGGTTGTTCTGATTCAATCAGTCCAGATTTTAGCTCCGCGCTAATAATTCCTTGGTATGAGACTGCCCACTAATTTGCAATTTCCGCTGTAATTGACGAGTCAAAACTGCCACCATCGCTAATTGAGCAGTAAATGCGGCAAAGATAATTTCGCCTGAGAGTCCAGATACACCTGCGGGGGCGAATGGCGTAAATAAGAGGATAAATGCAGCTAATCCTTTTGGAGAGCTACCGGAAGACATAATGAGCGCAACACCAATTGGTAAAGTTATGACAACAGCGATGATTCCCATCGTCCACAAATTGTGCTTTTTGACGTTAAGGAATAGAACTAGATGAGCGATCGCTGCATAAATTAATACCAGACTAGCAGCAAAGCAGACGCAAGCTAGAAATTGCCACCCCATCACACCATTTTTAGTAAAAAATAACGAGATGGGAATCCATAGTACTAGTGCCATTCCAATATTAATGGCGATCGATAGTAACGCTGGACTTTTATCATTAAATAGTAAATCTTGAACTAACTCACGTTGCCAAAATTTACGATGTTGAGTAGTTTTCCGTTCACGACGATATCGACTCCAATCTTGCAATGCTTGCTTGCTTGGTAATAGTAATAGAGTTGAAAATAATACTAGAGTAAAATTAATTGTGACAAGCGCGGCAGAATAACCGATTGCATCGGAATCGTTTTTCAAGGGAATTGCGAATCCAACAATGAATAGTTGCAGACCGATGTTAATTAAATAGCTTTGAGATTTACTGACAGCAGTCGTATTGGGATTGAGGTAGCGACGTTCGAGAGATTGCCAAATCCAATAACTGATCAGTACAAAGACAATACTTTCAAAAATATACGTCAGGGCTGAATTTTTCAACAGTGGTAGTCCAAACCAACCATTATTAAAACTGAATCCAGGTTTAAAATTAAAACGTTCGTAGGAACTCTGAAAAAACAAACCAATCGGAGTGGCAACTGCAATGGTTGTTAATATTGCTTGAACACCTCCAAGTAAAACATATAATATTGCAGCACTAGATAGTAAAAACCAGCACGATCCGATCGCAATATACCAGCTAGCAATCATCCCAAAACTAGCACCAGCTTTGATTCCGGCTAGTAAGTGAAGCGGAATCATCCACGCTACAGCTAGATATACCAAGACTGGTACGCCCAAGATTTTACCAATAAATATCTGGCGTGGCGATCGCGGACTCAGCCGAATAAAACTCATGGTGCCGCGCTTTTCTTCATTAATCAGATCGGCAACCAGCATATAGACAGATCCCAAAATTAGGACTGCAAAGACAATCCAACCTGAATTAAAACAAATGTCAGACCACCATTCTGCCCAGTCGATGATAAAGTCACCAGCGGAATCTAATGTACAAAAATCAGAACGATCAAAATTGCCTTTGCCATTATCTCCTTCATTGATGAACTTACCAATACAATATTGGTTGAAGCTACCGATTAGTTTTTTAGGTACACCATAGGCACGGGCGTAAGTTAGATCGTAAGTGGGCGCAGGCGGAAGCTGGGTATTGAAATACAGAAATATCAAACTTTGAATCAGCAATGGGGTCACACTTGCAATTTCAATATTTCGCAATGTTAGCCGCTCTTTCAATTCACGAAACAATTGCGGATTCACATCACCAATTCGATCGATCAGTCTGTCTAGTATTATCATCTTTCATTTACTCTATATACAATAATTATCAACTATCAATTATCAACTAACTTAAGACGCTTGCTGATGTCCTAATTTCAAGACAATTGTTTCTAAATCTTCTTGAGTACACTGAAAATTAAAGATGGGAATTTGGGCATGGATGAGAGATCTCAACAATTCAGCAGCATCCTCTTCTGTACCCGCAAAATTGACCTTGATCTGATTAGTTTCCGCGAGTTGCTCCAGATCTGAGACTAATGAATTAGTTTTCAGTTCCCGTTTGAGGATGTCTAGATCTCCGCGCGTACCAATCAATATTTGTTGATGGCTCAAGCGTTGATAAAGATCTGCCAATCGACAGCTTTCTACCAGAAATCCTAACTCCATGATGCCCACAGAAGTACAGAGTTCCGCCAAGTCACTCAAGACATGGGAAGAAATTAAGACTGTCATTCCCGCTTCTTGGAGTGTCTTGATAATCTGCCGAAACTGCA
>JANNBD010000044.1:0-8934 GCA_031385105.1 Chamaesiphon sp. OTE_78_metabat_374 | reverse complement strand
GCGGTTAGAAACAACTCTGGGAACAACCAACCCCCTCCCGCTCCACCCACTTTGACATAAAAGCTTTTTGTTTGGGGCATGGGGTGGGTTTGGGGGGTTGGGGAGTGTAGGAGACGGGGGGACTGGGGGACTGGGGGACTGGGAGTGTACTTTTGATCTTACTATTCACTATTTACCATCCACTATCCACCAATTCCCATTATCTGCGATCGATGACACAAAAAATCCCACCTGGACATGGGTGGGAGATCGAGATTAGGTCAAAATTATCAACTAGGGATAATTATTAGTAATAACCATTGTTGTAGCGATCGCCACCTTCATTGAAGATATCATCAGTAGCAGTTAGGGTGAAGTTTTCAAGGTTGGCTGTGAGCGTTTCCTTTTGCTTCTCGCTTAAACCAGGAATATTTAATACATCTTCGACACTCTTATAAGGAGCATTGTCTACTACCTTTTTGGCGATGGTTGGATAAAGACCTGCATACTTACGGAACGAACGAACGTTAGTATTATTTAAGTCGATTTTCTTACCAAAATCTGTACTTAATTTATCATCAGCACTATTGGTAATTACTTCTCCAGGAGCAGCAGCCAAAATCGTGGAGCTATTCAAACTAGCTGCCATTGCCTGTTGCGAAACACCAACAAAACAAGTCAAGCAAAGACTGAAGACAACGAGCAGACGAGCAAACCGTTTCATAAAATTTATTTCTCCGAGCACAGCATCTTATTTCTTATCATTTTACATCAATCGGGAGGTTATTAGGGAGTAAAGGGTAGAGGGTAGGGAATTGAGACTTTGGAGAAGTCTGCATTAAATTACCTCTCCAAGCTTACTGCTCTACCCTCTCTACCCTCTACCCTCTACCCTCTACCCCCCCAGCTCACCTTCGGCAAAATCTGATCCCGATCGACTCGACCCCGATATTTGATGGCAAAATTGAGGAGAGAATCGAGCAGGGAATCTGATAGCAAGTGCGGTTGGAGTCCTAGCTCTAGGAGATTGGTATTCTTGGGATTGAAGTAATGGGACTCTGCTTCGATCCGAGGATTGTCGATCGATTGAATCTCCACTGCCAATCCTAGCGCAATCCCTGCTTGCTGGACTTTCAGAGCTAAATCGCTGATGCTAAACAGCTCGGTAAACTGGTTGAAGACCCGAAATTCACCTGGTTTAGCAGGAGTTTCGATCGCTAGCTCTACACATCTCACCGTGTCCCGAATGTCCAGGAAGGCACGAGTTTGGCCACCTTGACCATAAACTGTCAGGGGGTGGCCGATCGCGGCTTGAATGCAAAATCGATTTAGTGCTGTACCATAGATGCCATCGTAGTCGAGCCGATTGATCAGTAGTTCATCCATGCCTGTTTCTTCAGTCAGCACTCCATACACCACCCCCTGATTGAGATCTGTGGCGCGGATCCCCCAGACTTTGCAGGCAAACTGGATATTGTGACTATCATGTACCTTGCTCAAGTGATAGAAACTACCTGGCTGCTTGGGATAGGGTAAAGTATCTTTGCGACCATTATGTTCGATCGTAATGTAGCCTTCTTCGATATCGATATTTGGCGTACCATATTCACCCATTGTCCCCAGTTTGATCAGATGACAGTCGGGAAAATGATCGCGCAGCGCATATAACAGGTTGAGATTGCCCACCACGTTATTTACCTGAGTCAGTACAGCATGTTCTCTGTCAATCATCGAAAATGGTGCCGAACGCTGTTCGCCAAAATGAACGACCGCCTGAGGTTGAAATTCTTGCAGAGATTTTTGCAAGAAGTCGTAGTTATTGATATCACCGATAAATAGCTCGATCAATTTACCTGTCAATTCTTGCCAGCGGTTAATCCGGTGGTGAATGGAAGAAATCGGCGTAAGCGTTTCTACGCCTAGTTCCAAATCCCAATGCCGTCTGACCAAACTGTCCAAAATCCCGACATCATAGCCTCGGTTGGACAGGTACAGCGCAGTTGCCCACCCACAATAACCATCACCGCCAATCACCAGGACTTTCATATATACGAGGGTAAAATTATTTCATGGGCTAGTACTCGCTCAATGTATCAGGTTCGGGCACAAATAGTAAACCGCGATCTTAGCTGATCGCGGTTTACTAGACCTCCTGCGAAAATAACAACATAATCTTTATCTTTTTCAGTATTATTTTCCCTAAAGTCTAACTTTTGCAGGAAGTCTACGATTGGGTAAATTATTTTCAGACAATGTAGCAGCCGCTGTTGTATCAGTTCCAGCTAGTTGGCAATGTCAATCCGACCCAACGAAAGCTTGATTGAATTGGATGTGGTCTGTAGGTAGTAGGTCTTGTTTGAATGAAATGTTAGTTTGCAAATACTAACCCAACTTTTTCTGGATTTTGAATTAATTCACACCAGACAATGGCATTTGAGACAGAAGAACTTTCCAGTTTTTCAGTAGAAAAATAGGCGGAATGTCTAATTTTAATCACTTTATAGACCTGCTCCCTGCCATTTCTATTGTGAACCATAATTTCATCACCAACAAGTGGCACTGTGAAGGTTTTGAAATTACCAGCAGTATTGCGATCGGTGAAAATTGTTACTTGATGTATTGGTGGTCTGTCATTCTCTGACTTTGTTCTAGCTATTTCTTTGGCAAGATAAGCTTCAATCAGTTTAGGATCTATTTTGGAAAGAATAGATTTCTCATTATTAGTAGAATGAAAATCTGCCTCGGCTCTAAGAATAGACTCTTCTCTTCCTTTTATTTTCATTTTAAACTATTGATAACGCTGATTGTACAAGCTTCGACACTATTAGAAGTAACCTTTATCAAAAAACATTGATAAACTATGATAGTTATCATTTCACTATCACTAGCTACTACTTTTAATTACTTTTCAGGAATATGTCTTCTGACCGTGTTTCTAAATCGTGATTATACTTAGGATTGCTGTATAAAATACAATTGTTATTAATATCGCACAGTTCCTGATTGTATAGCATTAGTATATTAGCTGATATTCTGAATCAACCTACTTTCAGCAACTGCTCTGCTCAGATTGCTAAAATACTTGTAGAGACTAAAGATGACAGCTAAAGCTGCAATTTGGCTCTAAAATCCACGGCTGTACAGTTGCGACTTAATACTTAGAGGTACTCAGATTCTCAAAAAAGGAGGCTATTGCGTTGCAATAGCCTGTAGTGTGAGCGATATGTACAGCAAGTCATTCATCAATTTCTTGAAGCGTGCGGGAAATCTCGTCAGCGTTAGCCTCCGCATAGTCCCACGCATTTGCTAAGTCCAGAGCTGTAAGCTGGGGGTAGATTTGAAGCAAGTCAGCATCGCTACAGCCTAGCTCTTTGGCATTAACTAGCTCCCAAACAGCAATTTGGGTATCGCCGATGCGGGCTTCCCCCACACTGCTGGTGACAGGCTTGGCAACCTCGGCTGGAGCTGTCACCAAGCTGTGGGTCAATAATTGAATTACCCGCTCTTTTTGGGCGGGAGTCAAGGCGAGTAATTGGGCTTCTAAGTCTTTCAACGTCATAATCTAAGATAGCCTTAGATATACAAATAATATTATAGATTTTCATTATGCCTTACAGTCATCTCGATGAGAGCAACGGACACAAATCATTTCAGCTACCTGGTTCGCGCCCTCATTACAACCCCGACAGGCCAGGGCAGGTTGAGCATGTGAGTCTGGATTTGGTGCTAGATATCCCCAATCGCAGTTTTACAGGGACTTGTGCGATTCGGCTCAATCCAGTGCGAAATACGATCGCATCCCTCACCCTCGATGCAGTGGATTTGCAGATTGATCGAGTCGAAATCGATGGGACAAATCATGAGTTTAATTACGATGGGGAGCTATTACATATTCCCGTCAAAGTTGCGGTAGTTGCTGGCAAAATCCTCGATCTGATCATTCATTATGGGGTCGAAAATCCTCAGCGGGGGCTGTACTTTATTCAGCCGGACGAACATTACCCCAATAAGCCGACGCAGGTGTGGACACAGGGCGAAGATGAAGATTCACGGTTTTGGTTTCCCTGTTTTGACTATCCTGGACAGCTTGCAACTTCGGCAATTCGGGTTCAGGTGCCCAAAGATTTCATGGCTATTTCCAATGGTGAATTAGTCGAGCAAACTATCTTTGGGGAAGATCGAGTTTATCAATGGCTGCAAAAGGAAATTCATCCGACTTATTTGATGACGCTGGCAGTCGGACGGTTTGCTGAGATTGCTGATAGTTGGAATGGCAAGCCTGTCACCTACTATGTAGAGAAAGGATTTGAAGAGTCAGCGAAGCTGAGTATGGGCAAGACTCCCCAGATGATTGAGTTCTTTAGCGAGAAGTTTGGCTATCCCTATCCGTTCCCGAAATATGCTCAAGTTTGCGTCGCTGATTTCATCTTTGGAGGGATGGAAAATACTTCGACAACGCTATTAATGGATCGGTGTTTACTTGACGAACGAGCCGCAATTGATAACCTGAATACTGAAAGTTTAGTTGCCCATGAATTGGCGCATCAATGGTTTGGCGATCTAGTGGTAATCAAGCATTGGTCACATGCTTGGATCAAGGAAGGGATGGCTTCCTACTGTGAAGTACTCTGGACTGAACATGAATATGATCACGACGAAGCGGCTTATTATATGTTAGGTGAAGCGCGGAGTTATCTAAGTGAAGATAGTAGCCGCTATCGCCGTCCGATCGTGACTAATATCTACCGTGAAGCGATCGAACTATACGATCGTCACCTCTATGAAAAAGGTGCCTGTGTTTATCACATGATTCGGGCTGAATTAGGGGATGAATTGTTCGATCAATTCGTGCATACGTTTGTACGAGATAATGCTCACAAGACGGTGGAAACGATCGATTTATTGCGCGCGATCGATAAAGCAACTGGACGTAATTTAGCATATCTATTCGATCAATATGTTTATCGGGGTGGGCATCCAGATTATAAAGTTGCCTACAGTTGGGATGGAGATAGTAAACTGGCTAAACTGACAGTTACTCAAACTCAAGCCAAAGAAGGCATTCATACTCTAGCAAATGACCTGTTCGATCTAAAGATTCCAATTGGTTTTGGTTACGTCAAAGATGGCGTTGTCGATCTCAAAGTTACCAAAATTCGGATCTACGAAAAGGAACAAGTACTCTACTTCCCACTCGAAACCAAGCCCGATTTCATCAGCTTTGATGTCGGGAATAAATATCTTAAAACCGTCACCCTCGAATATCCTTTACCCGAACTCAGAGCACAGCTCAAGTCCGATCCTGACCCAATTTCGCGAGTCTATGCCACGGAAGCGATCGCCAAGAAAGGCAATCTCGAAGCCGTTGCTGCCCTAACAGAATGTCTCGCCGATGAACCATTCTGGGCTGTCCGCCTCGAAGCTGCTCAACAGCTAGCTAAGATCAAACTGGACATCTCAGCAACTAACCTGATCGCTAAAATTGGTGATGCAGATGCCTTTGTCCGTCGGGCGATCGTCGATGAATTAGGTAATCTTAAAACACCCGCAACCTATGCGGCAATTAAACAATTAGTCGAAACAGGAGATGCCAGCTACTACGTCGAAGCCGCTGCCTGTCGTGCGCTGGGTGGCATGACTACCGCCAGCCTCAAGGATAAACAAGCAGAGGCAATTACCCTACTCACCGAGGTACTGAATACCCGTGCGGGCTGGAATGAAATCGTTCGGGCTGGAGCGATCGGTGGTTTAGCCAAAATGACTGATTCGCCAGTAGCTCTAAATACCGTCCTAGAGTACGTCAAACCTGGCGTACCTCAACCACTGCGTTTACCCTCAATTCGTGCCCTGGGAGCGATTTCTCAAGGTCAATCCGAAGCAAATCTGACCACGATTATTGAGAAACTAGCCGAACTTTCCTGCGAGTCATTTTTCTTGACTCAAGTAGCCGTAGTTGCTGCATTGAGCCAAATGGAAACTGTCAAAGCGATCGGAGTACTGCAAGGTTTAGCCAATCAAAGTCCCGACGGACGAGTCAAAAGAATGGCGGACGAAGGAGTCCAAAAGGTACAGAAAAAAATTGGTAACGATCAAGCCGTCAAACAGTTGCGCGAGGAACTCGAAGAAGTCAAGAAAACCAATCAAGAACTAAAAGGTCGGTTGGAAAATCTGGAGGCGAAGAGTAAGGTAGTGAGTTAGTTAATGGGGTGGGCGATAGTGAGACTGGGGGACGAGGGGACGGGGAGACTAAAACACCATTCACCATTCACCATCCACTATCCACTATCCACTATTAACTACTCGCTACGCCTTGATACAAGATGCGAGTAATTTAGGATGATGACATGCGTTGGCGAAGCCTTTCGGAACGAAAATCGGTTGTCATCCATTACACTAGAGTGAGAGCCAATAGATCGATCGACGATAACTGTTAATTTCTGATTATGTTTGACCAATTAGCCGAAAGTTTAGAATCAGCCTGGGTAAAGTTGCGCGGAAAGGACAAGATCAAGTCCTCCAATATTCAAGACGCACTTAGAGAAGTCCGTCGCGCTCTGCTTTCGGCTGATGTAAACGTCCAAGTGGTCACAAATTTCGTTAAGGAAGTCGAGATCAAAGCTCAAGGTGCGAACGTAGTTTCAGGAGTTCGCCCCGAACAGCAGTTTATCAAGGTTGTCTATGATGAGCTGGTGCGGACGATGGGGGAAACCAATAGCCCCCTGGCGAATGCAGCTCAAAAGCCGACAGTTATTCTGATGGCTGGTTTGCAGGGTGCGGGTAAAACTACGGCTACAGCTAAACTAGCCCTGCATCTGCGGAAGGAAAATCGTACCACGTTGATGGTCGCAACTGACGTATATCGTCCAGCCGCGATCGATCAGCTCATCACCCTGGGCAAGCAAATTGACGTACCAGTCTTTGACATGGGTACGGATGCCAATCCAGTCGAAATTGCTCGTCAAGGGATTGCCAAGGCGCGGGAATTGGGCGTAGACGTAGTGATCGTCGATACGGCGGGACGACTGCAAATTGACGATCGAATGATGACGGAATTGGCTGATGTCAAAGCCGCGATTCAGCCCGATGAAGTCTTGCTGGTAGTCGATTCGGCGATTGGTCAGGAAGCTGCAAATGTGACGATGACATTTAACGATCGGATCGGGATTACAGGGGCGATCCTGACCAAGCTCGATGGCGATACGCGCGGTGGTGCGGCTCTCTCGGTGCGGGCGATTTCGGGCAAACCGATTAAATTTGTCGGTGTCGGCGAAAAGGTGGAAGCACTTCAGCCATTTTATCCAGAACGGATGGCCTCGCGGATTTTGGGCATGTGCGATGTCCTAACCCTAGTCGAAAAGGCGCAGGAAGATTTTGACGTTGCTGATGCCGCCAAATTGACCGAAAAGATCATGGAGGCCAAATTTGATTTCAACGACTTCATCAAACAGATGCGGATGTTGAAAAATATGGGTTCCCTGGGCGGCTTGCTCAAGATGATTCCAGGCATGGGCAAACTCTCTGACGGACAGCTCAAACAGGGCGAAGATCAGCTCAAAAAAGCTGAAGCCATGATTCAGTCCATGACTAAGGAAGAACGTGCCAATCCCGATTTACTCGCCAGTACACCCAGCCGTCGCCGTCGCATCGCCAAAGGTTGCGGCTACGATGAAAACGCTGTTACCAAGCTAATTGCTGAATTTACGCGGATGCGAAGCATGATGCAGCAGATGAGCATGGGCAATTTCCCAGGCATGGGTGGCAGCAAGCCAGGGCCAGGTTTACCAGGTGCTGCTGCCAAGAAAAAGAAGAAAAAAGGCTTTGGAACACTGTAGGGTGTGTTACTCCGTAGGATAACGCACCGAGCCATCCGCAACTCCCCACACTCGCAGTCCTTAGACACAGCAAAGGAGTGATATCGATCGTATCCAAGTTCAGACATATTGCGGTTTAATTTGATTATCAGTATTTATACGCATACGTAAGTACTTTTTTTGACTTATTGTATACACAATACGTAGTGATACTCTTTCATTCCAATATTTATGTCTGAATTTGCCGTTCGAGCTGTCAGTGTAGCTAGACCTCAATCAAATCACCAGCTTGAAGCTGGGATCGAGCTAGCCCTGATCCAACTGCATGACTGGATTCAAGCCAGCAGAGATTTGCAGCAGCTCGACTTGGCATTTGGTCGGCAGTGGAATCGGCAATTAGGATGGCAATTAATACAAAATTGGTCAAATGGCTTACAATTGCCGGAGATTGAACTTGTTTCAGCAGATTTTTTGAATGGTGCGAGTGGTGCATTCGATCGAACCAACAATAAAATCTACATTAGTCAGCAGTTATTATATCTGCAAGCACGGCAGCCAAACCTAGTTAGTGCTGTAATTCTAGAAGAGTTGGGGCACTACTTGGATGCCCAAGTCAATCAACTTGATAGTGTTGGTGATGAGGGCGCGATTTTTTCTAAGCTCGTTCGCGGTGAGCAAATTAGTAGTACCGAATTAGCCAGTCTTCGGCAAGAAAATGACTATTTGCAGATCGCAGTTGATGGTAAAGTTCGTAGCTTAGAACTAAGTACCACTTACGGTAATATTACGATCGATGGTAATCTCACCGACTGGACAGCAACTGAGCGACTAGACTCAGCGGCAAATGGCACTGCAACAGCAGGCTATGAACTGTACGGTAAATACAATGCCAATACTTATTTATTCGCACTCAAGTCGGTTCAAGTGATTGGTGCGGGGACGACGATTTGGCTCAATACCGACCAAAATCAGACTACCGGATATCAGATATTTGGTTTTGCAGGTGGTGCCGAATACAACATCAACTTTGGGGCTGATGGCAAGGCTTATCTCTACAGTGGTGCGGCGGCTGAAAACTATATCGCGCCGCTAGACTATACGATTAGCGCAGATGGATTGAGTGCCGAGATTGCCGTACCTGTAA
>JANNBD010000030.1:0-7812 GCA_031385105.1 Chamaesiphon sp. OTE_78_metabat_374 | reverse complement strand
TGAAATGGAAGTTGATGCTGTCGCCACCAATCGAGGTTGGTGTTTGGGCGGTGATTTTGACTTGGAACTGAACTTTGTCCATCGCGAGGGGCTTAAGTTCGCCAATCAATTGTTGTTCGAGACTGGTGGCGGCTTGGTGGCGGAGAACCGTTAATTTTTGGCACGCTTGAGCTAATTTAGATTGAGAGTCCTTAGCCTGTTGTTCTAACTCTTCAAGGGATGCTCCTGCCCCTGTAAGCTGATTGAGTTCAGTTTGGATGCTGAGTTCATATTTGATCGCATCTGTCAGACTGGGGCCATATTTGCGGCAAATCAGCTTGAGACTGCGAATCCGCTCTTCAATCTCAATTAATCGATCGGGATCGGCTTCAAGGGCATCACCATAATAATTGATTTCCCGCCCAGCTTCGGTAATTTGGGCGAGGGCGTGGCTGACGAGATCGAGGGTGGATTGGAGACTAGCATCGATCTCTACCATATCAATCAAGGTGGATTCAGCTTGACCCAAAAGATCGGCAACCGCAATCGGCCCGCCTGTATCATTTTGATAGAGTAATTGGTAAACGGCGTAGCTCTGTTGCTGAAGATCGACAACGTGACTCAAGCGTTGACCTTCGGTTTCGAGATCGACTAGTTCATCGGCTGTCGTCAATCCAACTTCCGCAAATTCTCGCGCTTGATATTCGAGCAAATCAATCCGCTGAAGCCGCTGCTGCTCATTTTGTTGGCGATCGAGCCAACTTTGATAAACTTGGTTGTAGGCGGTATACAAAGTCGCAATACTGTCTCGCTGCTGAAGTAGAGTGACTCCGCCATATAAATCCAGTAGCTCGCGTTGGTGGGTAGTATTAGTAAGCTGAACTGTCTGTCCCTGAGCCGTAATCTCAATCAGTAGTTCGCGCAATTCTTGGGTGAGCTGACGATTGCAAATCGCGCCATTGACGCGCAGCCTCGATCGTAAATTAGTACCATTCAGACTCAATTCTCTACTACAAATCACCGTATCATCGCTTGAGTCAAACTCTTGATCGACTAGCCATTGGCGCGCTCGATCGCTAAGATCGAATGTACCTTCAACAGTAGCTTTCTCCATGCCCGTACGGATCATCCTTGATGTTGCTTTACCACCTAGTATTAGATCGATCGCATCCAGAATAATCGACTTTCCCGCTCCAGTTTCACCAGTTAGCACATTCAATCCTGCCCCAAATTCTAGTTCTAGCTCATCAATGAGGGCAAAGTTTTGAACGTGGAGAGAGAGTAGCATCGGGAATTGGTGAATGGTGGATAGTGGATAGTGAATGGTAAATGGATAACGGATTGAATATGAGACGCTTGCGTCCTCTCATACACTATCCACTATTCACCATCCACCATCCACCAATTTTAAGATTCCGCCGGATGATGGAAGCCGTGGGGATAGGGAATGAATTAAAGTGGTGAAGCATCTGTAGCCCGACATCAATTTTGCCATGAATGAGTCAGACAATTTTTCCGCTATGAGTACCTCAGCTATTCAAGTCGGTGGACAAAGCTTCCCCAACTTGAAGATCTATGGCTATCAAGTATATGAGAAATTATCTGAGCAGATCGATCTTGGCAGAGTGAGCTATCTCGGATTAGATATTAGTTTAGATCGGTTAGTGGTAATCAAAGAGTGGCTGAGAGTTGCCGGACAGACACCACCATTAGATTATGCTAACTATCTACCAGAAATCAATCGTTTACAACAAATTGACCATCCCAGTATTCCCCGTTACCTCAATTCTTTTGCAACACCAACCGGATTCTGCGTCGTCAGAGAGTATCAGTCAGGAATTTCGTTAGCAGAAATAGGCGATCTTCCAGCTTCAGACATTCGACTAGTCGCAGATGCCGTATTGAAGATCTTGACCGATCTCCATCAGTTAACACCAACTGTAATCCATCAAAACATTAAACCAGAGAATATCATCTTTATTAATGAGCCAACACTAAAAATTTATTTGGTTGATTTTGGAATTCTCCCAGCTAGCAGCTTTCACCATAGTGCCTATACATCTGGATTTGTGTCACCCGCGCACTTATCTAGCCAGAATCTCACTCCAACTTCTGATATCTATAGTTTAGGTGTATCATTGATTTGTCTACTAACTGGGACACCAACAGATCAAGCTCACAATTTATTTGATAGTAATTATCGCATCAAATTTCAACATCTACTACCACAAAATACCGATCGACAATTGATTAAATCTCTAGAATTAATGATTGAGCCTCAACCTCAAAACCGTGCTATCAATCCAACGGCGATTGTTCCCGTCAAAAACCACCGTTCTAGCTCTAATCAAGCTCTAAATGAGCTGCGAGTAAGCTTAGATAATATATCTGAACCCAAGCGGAAAATTATTTGGATCAAGTGGGGACTTGGAATTAGTACCTTGCTTAGTTTAGGATTAATTGCTCGTCTGTTCATATTTCCTGATGATGGTGAGCTTAGTCCTGCTGATATTGTCAAAAATCAAGCAATTGCTGAAAAGGCTAACTTTGCAGCATCCGATCGGGGACAATTACTTAAAGAGAAACGTTGCCCTAATTGTAATTTCAGTTATCAAAATTTTGCCAAGGCTGAATTGTCTGGCGCGATCGTTTCTCAATCTATTTTCAATGGTGCAGATTTTTCTAAGGCTAATATGAATTTAGCAATTTTCAAGGATGCTGATTTGAGTGGAGCTAATTTTACAAAAGCCAATCTGCAAAATGCGGCTTTTTATGGTGCTAAATTTATGGGTACAAATCTCGTCGGTGCAAATCTCAGTAATGCCAAATTAGTCTATGCCAAGCTTAAAGGAGCTTGGCTACGAGATGCAAACCTATCGCGCGCAGATCTCAAGTTTGCTGAAATTCAGCAGGTAGATTTAAGTCGTGCTAATCTTACAGGAGCGGATCTCAGTAATGCCGATTTATCCTATACCAATCTCCGTAGTGCAATCCTAACTGGTGCCAAATTAGAAGGTACAATTTTGACTGGAGCCACCATGCCAGATGGATCTACACATCCTTGAATTAGTTGAGAATTGAGAATTGAGAATTGAGAATTTATAGTAGATCTGTAGGTTGGGTTGAAGAATGTTGGCACAGCCTCTCCGTCAGGAGACAACCCAACACACCTAGCTAGATTTGCTTATCTGACAGAATTTAATTGTTGGATATAGTTAACTTCTGCTTGCCAGTATTCGGGTAATGTATCCCAGGGGTTCTTATTGGAGGTGTTGGTACTATCATTAGTGATATAGATATAACCAAGCTTATTTTTGACAACTCGATCGAGTGTACTTTTCATCAACTTGCGATTGGCTGTAGTGTGTATTAATGCTCCAAGCTTATGAGGTGAGTTTATCTTATTTGCGACTGGTTTGTATTCACCCCATTTCTTGTGGTAATTTTCAAAGGTGATAATAATATCAGCGACTCGTTGATTCAGGTACTTTTCGGCTAAGTTTACCCCTGGATTAATGATCACGTTGTAGCTCGGAGATTTAGATTTAATGTGTTGATATAATTGTTGGTAATAATTAGATTTTTCAATTGAGCTAGCGGCTTCATCGATAAAGATACCATCGACTTGAAAGTACTTTGTATACAGATCGATATCTGCTTTGACAGCTTGAATATCTCGGTTGCTATAGTTACTTGGAACGTAGCCAACAATTTTGATTCCTGCTTGATGTAGATCTTTGATACCCTGTTGATAATCTGTATTTGGTGGTGCATTATTTGGCCCACTATTGGGATTAATAATTGCAATAATCGATACTTTCTTTGCCGCTGTGATTACCTGCTTCCAAGCATAATTATTTTTGTCGTACCAATTAGGGTAGATGTACAGTGGTAGTAAAATTTGCAACTTTGGCTGGAAATTAGATCCATTATTCACAAGCTTTTGCTCGGTGACAGCGAGGATGGGATCGATCGTCAAACAATTACTAATCAGAACAGTTGTTAAAGTCCAAACTAACTTCCAAATCCTCACATGTTTAATCATTGATCCACTGTAGATATTCTAGTCGATAGCTTTGGGACGAGAAAAGCGTAAGATGATAGTGGTTAGTATCGTTGGCAAAGCCTGCGCTTAGCGCAATCGTCAAAACTCATGAATAGAATCCTAGAGCCAGAAGTAATGGATACATGGCTGGAAGCAACAGCCTATGATGCAATGGACTTTGAGTCGGTTAATACGGCATTTGCTACAGATGCGATCGATCTAGATCCTCATGCGATCAAAATTTTGGATGTCGGTACTGGCACAGCTCGAATTCCAATCCTGATGTGTCAACAACGACCCCAATATTTAATTACCGGAATAGATTTGGCACAATCGATGCTGATTATCGGTCAACGAAATGTAGAAGCAGCAGGCTTAAATCAACGAATTAGATTAGAGCGGGTAGATTCTAAACGAATGCCCTATCCAGATCTAGAATTTGACATGATAGTTTCTAATAGTCTAGTTCATCATATACCGGATCCACTCTCGTTATTTCAAGAATTTAAACGATTAGTTAGACCAGGTGGTGCGATTTTAATTCGCGATCTAATTAGACCAGAAAATGACACGATCGTCAACAATTTAGTTACCAAGATCGGTGAAGGATATGATGCTCACCAACAGCAGCTATTTCGTGACTCACTCAATGCCGCACTAACTTTAAGTGAAGTTCAAGAGCTGATTGATCGAGTGGGATTATCTCATGTAAAATTATCTCAATCTTCTGATCTACATTGGACGATCGAACGAAAAAGAATATCGATCGCTTGATCGGTGGCTGAAGTAATTAATTATTAAAAAAATGATTAAAATATTAGACCGTAAGTTTTGGTTCGGATTATTTGTTGCTGTTGGACTAATTTTTTCATTAATTAGTCCAACAATATCTCTGTCTCAATCCGCGCCAACTAAACCGCTTAGGGAAATCAGAGGCGTGTGGATTACCAATGTTGATAGCGATGTGCTATTTGCCCGCGACAGATTAGCAACTGCAATCAAAGATTTGCGAGCATTAAATTTCAATACCATTTATCCAGTAGTTTGGAATTGGGGCTATACAACTTATCCCAGCAAGGTAGCTAAACGAACCGTTGGCAGTAGCTTTATGCCCAAGAAATCAGCGGGAATATTAATCAACCGGAAACTAAGTCCAACCGAAGGATTGGAAGGACGTGATGTCCTCCAAGAACTAGTAGTTCAAGGACACAAACAAAAACTAGCTGTAATTCCCTGGTTTGAATTTGGGTTTATGTTGCCTGCAACTACCGATCCGGCTGGCTCAGACTTTGCCAAGCTTCATCCCGATTGGCTCACGCAAAAACAAGATGGTGGATTTCTCTGGAAAGAAGGCAAAGATCCGCGTGTCTGGCTCAATCCCTTCAAACCAGAAGTCAAGAAATTCATCATCGATTTAGTTGTCGAAGTGATCAAAAAATATGATGTAGATGGCATCCAGTTTGACGATCACTTTGGATTACCGTCAGAATTTGGCTACGATAAATTTACTGTCGATTTGTATAAGAGCGAACATCAAGGCAAACTACCGCCGAAAGATTTCAAAAATGAAGAGTGGATCAACTGGCGCGCCGATAAAATTACCGCTTTGATGCGCGACTTATTCACCGCAATCAAAGCAGCAAATCCCAAAGTAATCGTATCAATCTCACCCAATCCCCAAACCTTCGCTAAAAATTTCTTCCTCCAAGACTGGGCAAAATGGGAGCGTCAAGGACTAGTCGAAGAATTATTAATTCAAGTATATCGAGACAATATGAATACGTTTGTCGGTGAACTCCGTAAGCCAGAAGTAAAATTAGCTAGTCAACACATTCCAGTCGGGATCGGGATTTTGACAGGCGTGAAACCCAAGCCAATCCCCATGACTCAGATTCAAGCTCAAATTGCCGCTGTCCGTAAAGAAGGTTTGGGCGGTGTATCATTCTTCTTCTATGAAACACTGTGGAAATTGACAAAGGAATCAGAAACAGCCCGAAAAGGTGGCTTCAAACAAGCATTTAGTAAGTTCGTAGATCGATCGAGCATAATTAAATAGTAGATAGTTTAAGTAGCTATGGAATTACCAGAATTAGATTCAGAAACGATCGATCGAGTCCTGGAAATGGCGTGGGAAGATCGGACTACATTTGAATCGATCGAACTGCAATTTGGGTTGCAAGAAAAGCAAGTCATCGCCCTGATGCGAAGAGAGATGAAAGCTTCTAGCTTCCGCATGTGGCGCAAACGTGTCACGGGCAGAGCCACCAAACACGCCACTCGGCGCGACTTCATCGCTGGGCGGTTTAAATCTCAGAATCAAAAAGGGTAAGTGAGTTGGGAGTAAATAGTTGGGAGTCGGGAGTAAACATTCGAGCATCGATTTGAAGCTTCTCAAATTCTCGATCTATTCTATCTTCACCTATTTTCCTAACACTCCCAACCCCAAACCCCAAACTCCCAACTCTCTCAAATGAACAATCCTACCCACCAAATCGAAACCAAAGCCCGCGAAATTGGCTTCCATGCGGTGGGTATTGCCTCGATCGACCCCAACACTAACGAAACAGCAGCAACGCGGCTGCAAGAGTGGTTATCCCTGGGCTATCAGGCGGAAATGGGCTGGATGTCCGATCCCCGTCGCCAGGATATTTATCAAGTGATGCCTGCTGCCAAAACCGTAATCGCAGTCGCGCTCAACTATTACACTGCCCATCAACGCCCCGCAGGTGCAGAATATGCCAAGATTGCCCGTTATGCCTGGGGGCGAGATTATCACAAAGTACTTACAAAAAAACTCAAACAACTAACAACTTGGCTCACCCAAGAATTTGAAGGTGTAGAAGCGCGTCACTATGTCGATACGGGGCCAATTCAAGATAAATTTTGGGCACAATCAGCAGGAATTGGCTGGATTGGGAAAAATGGAAATGTAATTAATCGTCAATATGGTTCGTGGATATTTTTAGGTGAAATTGTAACTAATTTGTCTTTGATTCCTAGCGATCCCCATGTACAACATTGTGGGACTTGTACGCGATGCATTTCGGCTTGCCCAACAGGGGCAATTGTGCAGCCATTTGTTGTCGATGCTAATCGATGTATTGCTTATCATACGATCGAGAATCGTGACCCAATATTACCACCAGAAATTGCGAATAATCTGCAAGGCTGGGTGGCTGGATGTGATATCTGCCAGGATGTCTGCCCCTGGAATCAGCGATTCGCACAGCCTACTGATGTAGCTGATTTTCAGCCGATCCCCAGTAATCTCAGTCACAAATTAACCGACTTGGGATCGCTCGATGATGAGGTATGGGATCGCAGCTTCAGGGCATCAGCATTGCGTAGAATTAAACCAGGGATGTGGCGGCGCAATGCTCTAGCAAATCTTCCTGATTAGGATCGCATTCGATCGTAAATTAGATTACAATTTTAAAATCAGCCTCGGCTTTCCTGACATGCAAAACAACTCTAAGCTCATCATTTTTGATTTTGACGGTACCCTCGCGGATACGTTGAGTGCGTTGTTGCGAATTACCAATCGATTGGCACCTGAATTTGGCTATCCCCAGATTAGTGATGAGCAATTGGCAAATCTCAAATATTTGAGTTCCTGGGAAATCATTAGATTTTCCAAAGTTGCGTTGTGGAAGCTCCCATTCCTATTGAAACGGGTGAAAGAGGAATTCCCAGGTGAAGTCCGAAATGTGAAATTCTTTCCTGGCGTAATTGAATTATTAAACACGCTTAAGCTCCAAGGCTATCGATTAGGAATTGTTAGTTCCAAT
>JANNBD010000005.1:0-4364 GCA_031385105.1 Chamaesiphon sp. OTE_78_metabat_374 | reverse complement strand
CCCGCTACCAGTGCCGCCACACAGAGAGCCAACCACAAAAATGTTTAAACCAGACTCCACGCTAAATCCCTGCCCTAGCATAGCTTGTTCGTGCCCTCTGGTGCGATTTTCGGCAGTCTCAAATGCAGCTTTAATCTTGCGATAATTATGGAAGAAAGATAGTCTTCCCACGGGGCGAATCCCCCCAGCACCATCTTCGATCGCCGTCACATTCCGTATTAGTTGAGGTGGCAACCAGCTTTTAATATGGTCGTAAGGACTCTGACGATCGAATTCACCCTGCTGCTCCAGTCCACCGATTAATTGGTCGATTTCTTGACTAGTCATCGTCGCAGTTACCCGTTCCGCAGGCGTGAACAAGATATTCTCACCCCGATAAGTATTTCCCGTACTCAAGCCTGAAATGTCACTAGCACCTTTGTCCGCGTCGATATGGACAAAACTCACGACTGGTAAATTATCTAGCTTTTTATATCGATCGATTATCAATCGCCGAATCTGCATCAGCACATCGCGCCCAGTACCGCCTAAGCCGATGCAAAGAGTCCGTTGAATAGTTTGAGACATAATTTTAGAGGGGAGATGGAAGATGGATAACGCACCAAAATAACTATTTCAGTGCTTCGATTTTCGTTCGATTGTTGACGACAGAATGCGGATTACAACAGTTTTATTTTTAAAAACTAGAACTACTGCCAACAGTAGCGGATAGTCTAGCTAATAGTGATGGTGAGTTCCAAGTCTCGCGACTGATGGGGATAACTGAGCCGAATACATCTACCTGTGAGAAGTTGATGTTGAGTAACTTCGCTGTTCTGGTAATGAATCGGTAATTCACCACTTGGCTCCAACCACAACTTATTGCCCTCGCGCCGCAGATAGCCCCGAATATCGTGCCCCTGACATTCGATATCGCTGCCGATGCCCAGCCGTTGCCGATTGCGGAGATAGCAAATTTGGGGTTCTGAGTTACTCTCATCGGCAATTGTCAGCGTCCACGCTTGCTGGAGACTCCACCAATATCTAAACCACAAAATGCCGCCTGTTAGTGCTGTTAATATGCCCACAGAACTCAGTAAAATGGGCAACCAAAGCTGTTGAACTAAATAACCATTAATCAAACAAGTTTCTTGCCCACCTGGTGCTAGAGTACAAAATTCCTGCACTGTGGGCGCAATATCCACCACGCTCAAGTTATAGTTACCAATTTTTTGCGATCGCATTTGCAACGGCAAAGCATCGATCCATTCTTGTCGCTCTGTACTCTCGGCTGAATTTTGCTGACGAAATGGGCTATTGGCTGGAGTCTCTACCCAGATAGCTGACGTAATACCTGGTTTTGTTAATAGTGGCGCGTCTGTCAGCCACACCACCGACTGGGATCGAATACTTTTATTCGCTGTGAGCCGACACTGATTTAACTGAGCTAAACCTTTGTAGACTGTCGCTTCTGCTATCTGAATGTCAGTATTTTGTTGAGCATTGCTAGATTTGAGCGGTAATGTCTGGAGAATCCGCTCGATATCTGCTGGCTTACCACCAAACGGAATCGCCGCCTCTGCGGACAAGCAATCTATCTGGGGTTGCAGCGGATTGACTGTCGATGCAAACGGAACGACATACACCGTATCCCCTGGTTGCAAACTATCTTGAATAATCTGCTTGAGGCGCAACCGCCCTTCATCATTCAAGCGGACACTTCCAGTTAGATCGATCGCTAGCACTACATCCCGCCCTTGCTGGCTGGAAGTCAATTTTAGTCCTGTTTTTTGCCACTCAGACAGCGGCTGATGACTCGGTACAACTTTGGAGCAACTTGAGTTCAAGGGAAAATAGTTGGGAAGTATATTGGATATACCTATAGTTCCCCTGCTTTCACCAAGTTACACACCAATCGATTTCTATTTGTTGGCAGTAGCAAGCTCAACGTCTACGCTAAAATCAAAGTACTTAGAGCATCAGATTCAGAGGTAATCGCCCATGACTGCCATTATCACCACCTCATCACCTATTATCATCGATCGAAAGGCTACCTGGAAAGATTATCTTCACCGCATCGAAAATCCGCAGAGTGAGTTGGAGTGCCTTTTTTTCAATTGTGGAGTAATGTGGATTGAGGATATGGATAATGAAGGTATCAAGCACGCACGATTTAATAAACTATTTACAATGATCTTGTATAGTTGGTTCGTTAAACAAGAAGATATCAATTTCGATCTGCTTGGTGGCTGTGTGTTAGAAAAGTCTCCCTATCAGGGAGCTGCCCCAGATGAAGTTCTATATATTGGTGAATACTTTCCTCCCTCACCAGAAGTCGGTTCCCGTCGTGTTGACTTAAATCAGTGTCGCGTACCAGATTTAGTAGTAGAGATTTCTGATACTACTCTATCAACTGATTTAGATCGCAAAAAACAACTTTATCTTGCTTTAGAAATCCCTGAGTATTGGGTGGTTAATGTTAGAGGAAAACAAGTTATTGCCTTCCGGTTAATTGATGGTGAATACGAAGAATGTATTGAATCTGTTGCACTTGCAGGATTGCCTATTCAGTTATTGGAACAAACGATCGATCGAATAGATAGTCATAATGGGAATGCTGCCATGTGGTTTGCCTCTCAAATTAAAAACCTGTCAGTAAGATCGGTTGAATAGCGATTGATTGTCTTGCAGATAGAGAAGAAATGTTAGATCGATTTTGATAATTAATCCTGGACTAGAGTATTTTGTCGATTAACTGCTTTTCCAAAATCTGGGATCTAGCTCAAATGGTTGTGGAACTCCTACCGTTAATTTAGAAAAATCAGGATGGGATGGATTAATTAAATAGTTATATTCCAATGGAATAACCACCGAGGGCACCGCTAAAATTGCGGTCGAACCCGACCTAAACCAGTTGTCCCCCATCGTTGCCAAAACAGCAGGTGCCGGAATATTACGCCAATCTGGAGGCAACTGAGCTACTTCTAGGTACTCGATCTTTACCTCTGTCGGCACGTCCACTCGAATCCCCGCTAACATCGTCGCCACATCTTCTACCTCCATGTGAACGAAGACTTCTAAGGCTGCTAGTGACAGCGTTCCAGAAGTGTAAACCATCCCCTGTCCGCGAGAGTTCCAGCGTCCACCAACTCTTCTGGCACCTTCGCCACTAAAAGCTGTATCTGCGTACTTCCGCTTGGAAATTCGCCACAGACTAAGGCTCAACTGTATACTCCATACTCAATTCGATCGAGCAATTCTACTACCTGCTCTGTGCCTGCATCCGTATCGAGCAGTTCGACAGGCGCATGACCATTTAGGCCGCGATTGGGTCGTTTTAGCCAACTAGTTGCCGTGTCTGCACTCTCAAATACATCCTGCGCCTGAGCTGCAACTCTCGCCAGTCGGTACAGTCGATCTGACCAAGTTGAGTTTAGCGGTTTATCTTCTTTCTGAAGTCTAACGATCGTGCGGACTGAAGTTCCTACCACCTTGGACATCTGAGCATCTGAGAGCTGGTAGTAATTTGCTACTCGCTTGAAAGATTCGATCGATAATCCTTTGCGGACTACTTCAGCGCGATCCGCCAAAGATGAACTTGTCGAACCTGGAATTCCCAAAATATCCAGTAATTGTGTTGATGGAGCCATAACTCACCATAATTTAGGCATCTGTCTTAATTATATCGCTAAATGCTCGATTCTCTTTCTGCTCAGGCAGACGCTACGCGAACAGAGAGGCTATTGCAAAGCAAACGCTCCGCTACCGCCAACGAGACTTTTGATGATCTGACTAAAACTTGGGAATACTTAGAGTAGCGATATAGCTAAAGTCGATTCAGTTAGGTATGTCGCCTTAGACAGCTTCTTCCAAGTATAAATATATGCATCAAGTTCTAATTGCCGCCCAAGTTATCGGGCTAAGTACAGTTGCTCTACTAATAGGGATTGGTGATATCAATTCTGTCGCAGATGCCAGGATAAAATCATCTGCTTGTAGAGCTTTTCCTTGCCTAGTTTTAAGCAGAGATACTAGCAATCCCAAGAATAAATTTAACAATCCAATCTATAAATTAACAGCATATCGCAGCCGAACTGCTGGTCAAGCATTCCGACTCAATGCTGTCAGCGGTAGAGCATTTACTCAAAATAAAAATCGTTACCAGACTCAAACCCACGCGCCGCTACCAGATGGATCTTATTCCGTAGCAGCTAGAATTGTTAATGGTACAATTCCTGAGGTTGGCGGTACAATGGTGCCAATTTTTCCGAAACCTGGCTTCAGTAAGCGAATGAATAGAAGTGCCCTAGGTATTCATTGGGATCCTAGTTTTAACCAAAACAAGAAAGAAGATGGTACTTCTGGTTGCGTGGGATTGACGACAA
>JANNBD010000523.1:0-5494 GCA_031385105.1 Chamaesiphon sp. OTE_78_metabat_374 | reverse complement strand
GTACAGCGCATTCTGAGTGGATGTTTTCGATCGCTGGCGGGATTGGATTGGCGATGCTGGTAGTTGTGCAATTATGCTTTGCGCCAACAGCTACTAATCACGATCATCAAGCGGTGGATCATGTTCATAGTCACGCTCACGAGTTATCCCATCAACATGGACACGATGGGGACATTCATGTCCATGCTCATCATCATCCATCAATTGCACATACTCATTTTTACTGGTTAAATCATCACCAACATCATCACTAGTTAGGTAGACTCACATCTTGCACTAATGCATAAAGAATCTTACTGCGATGGTATAAGGGCAGGCATAAAGCGGCGTTTTTATTCTGGGGTTCCCCCAGAATAAAAAAACGACAAGACAGCCACGCCCCTACACAATTAACCTGTAGGGGCGTGGCTTCATGCCCGCCCTGGATCTATGCTAATTGGCAAGGGGAAGCGAATAATCACGAGCAAACTACGGCATCCATTCTACGCCGAAGCCGACGCGACTGTCGTAGTTTTCCTTGGCATTCTGCTGTTGAATATCTGTAGACAGCCGCAGATTTTCAGTCAGTGCATAGCCAACCGAAAATGTCGTTAAACCTGTCTCTGTCGGACTACCAAAACCCACCCAACTTTGACTAATCGCCACATCGGCACCACCGCCACGGGAAGGAACAATCATCACTTTTGCACCCAGGTTTAAACCATCGCGGTTGTACTTATCGGTTTCGAGATGGCGAAATCCCACTAGTGGCGTAATATTCACATAACCACCGAGCGGGAACAGATAATATTGAGCATCGACACCATAGGCGGTGCGGTTGCCCGTTGAGGCAGAATTATAATTGATACTGGCAGAAAGTCCACTCCGCCCGAAGAAGATATCATCAACGGCAGCATGAAAGCCACCAGCTTGATTGGCAGAGGGATACTGAGAGTAACCCACTTTTACCCGCGTCCGAAAACTTGGTTCGGTTTTGCTCTCATTCTGGACATCGGGAATCCCTTTGAGCCATTTTTGTAAGACAGGGCTACCCTTAAGAATTTCAGGGGCGATATCGATCGAATTATTGTTACCTGTAGCTGGCTGTGGATTAGCCGGAGTCGGCGTTTGAGCCACTAGATTCGATTTATGCTGGGCACTGAGGGGACTAGCACCACTGGGCAAGCTTTGCCCCCAGCAACTCAGACAGACGATGGCTGTACCAATTAAGGTGTGGTACAGGCTTTCCAGCTTAAAAATATGACGATTTCGGTTGAGCAATTTACTTGATTGAACGTGCTGAGTCGATTTAGTCATATTTTACCATTGGGACGAAAAGTGATCGGTCTATTCTTCAACGCTAGTAGCAGTGATGTCGAGCGGATTGGATCCAAAATTGTCGTCGGCTAACTCGCTATTAACAGTTTTAGACGTAGAATCATTGACATCGATAGCTGGTGAATAGTGCCGATAAATTGAGTTAATTAATCCTCGCGCTTGATAGCAATAGGCGGCAATGATAAACCAAACCCCAAACCAGGACTTGGACTCAAAGCCGTAGCCATTAAGATTGCAAAATAAATTTCCGCTGATTTCGCCCCAGCCGCCAGTGCCACAGACTCCCAATGTCTGATTAAATAGTTCGACGATCGCAAATGATACCGCGATTGTGCATGTAGCATAAACGCCCGACCACAATGCTTGCCGATTGGGGTACCAGGTAACTGGTGATTGCTTCCATATATACCAGCCCCAATGGAATACGAACCCAAAAAATAAGCTGGGCAGTAATAAATTAAGTACCATTGAGATCACCGCTAGTGGATACTGCTGTTCCTCCACGATGGCATTAACTGAAAAATTCCAACTCGATCCCAAGAAGCTAGCCACTGGCAAGCCAAAAGGCAATAAAATTAGAGTCTGAATCCAAGCTTGTCGCTTAGGTAAAATCGCTGCCCAATCAAACCGTCGTTTGCGTCCATCTGCAAACTCACCCATATTCTGTGTCATAACTACTGCACCCTAGATATCCTTAAGATATTTATTACCCAATTTTATAGTTCCCCAATGCTCGATAGATCTATCGAGCATTCACAAATAGTTACCCACTAGTTATCATCCAGATTAATCGATAAATAGCCGCAAATAATTAAAAAAATATGTATTTATATCTAATTCGTCACGGTATTGCCGAGAATCTAGATCCCCTCGTGCCAGATTCAATTACTAGTGATGAAATCCGAACACTTACTAAAACAGGACGTAAGAAATTTACGCAAGTTGCCGAGAAATTGCAAGAATTAGAGCTAAGTTTTGACATCATTATTACTAGTCCACTAGTTCGCGCTCGTCAAACAGCACAGATCCTCATCGACAACCAAATTGGTTCCCAACTAGAGCTATCGCCAGACCTGAAACCCAGCGGAAACTTACCGTCTTGGTTGATGGCTTGGAACGCTCGATCCATACATACAGCGATTCATACCATAGCTCTAGTTGGGCACGAACCTACTTTGAGTCAATGGGCTGAATTACTCGTATTTGGCAAAGTCTGTCACAAGTTAATGCTCAAGAAAGGTGGCATAATCGGTCTAAAATGTGCCGATGGTCGGATCGAAATTGGTACTGCTCAACTCCACTGCCTCATTCCACCGAAGTACTTGTACTAAGATTAACCGACAGGATCGAATTTCGATCTAGATTTAATTATTAGTCAGGACAATGCCTGCTGCGATCTTTGGAATAGCTAAAAATAACCAGCTAGAAGTACTATTTAACTTCTAGCCAGCTAGATTATATTTAACCCATAACTTAGGTCAAACGATTAATTAAATTAGCACCTGTGATTAGAAGGTAAAAGTACTTCTGATCACGCCGATTAACGCACCGTTACCACTAGTTTGATTAGGTGCCGTTAGATAGATCAATCCAGGCGTGATGCTGAGGTTGTCGCTAAATTTGTACTTGTAGAAGCCTTCGATGTGGTAAGGAACAGTACCCTGACCACCAACATAAGGCTCTGTACCAACTAGCAATCCAGCCAGACTACCTTTACCATCAATATTTGGCACTGAAACCCCAGCTCCGTAGCTCCAAATATCTTGTCTGCCAACAGCAGCTTTGTTGGCATTTGTATTCATCACAAATCCATTAAATGCTAAGGTGTCACTTGCTTTGAAAGCGAACTGGGCACCATAGGAATTGGCGGTAATTCCGTTAGGTGTAGCAGGGGTATTCGCTGGATTGGTATTGGCAAAACCAGTACCTGTTAGTCCAGCCGGACCACCAAAGCCATAAATAGCATTACCAGCAGTGTGAAAACTATTGACGTAAGTTAAACCAGCGTCAAGTTTATCGCTGAGTTTAAAATTTAATTGTCCCAACAGTGAGTAATCACCGTTGAATAAACCTTGACCAGCCACAGGTCGGTTGGCACTGGTAGCACCTGCGAAATAACCCAGCGTAACAGAAGTTAGGCCGCTATCTGCAACAGGTAAACTAGTCCCAATTCCGGCACCACCACCAATTTTGTAAATGGGGCTAGATTCAGCAAAGCTAGAGAGGGCACCATTACCACCAGTAAAATCCTCGAAATTAGGGCTATAGCTAGGTGCATAGTCAACATGGATGCCGTTAAATGCAGCGACATAGACGTTGGTATTGCTAACTGGGAATTGATAGGCTAACCAATCGACCCCAACACTATTCCCGTTCACAAACGGCACACCTTCAGAGACTTGAGCACCTTCACCAGTTGGACCATTGGTAAAGTTGCCGTTTACACCCGGTTGGTTGCCAGTTGCGAGTCTTGTCCAGAGCCTGTCTTGACCGTTAAAGCTAGTTTCAAATAATAACCGCACTCGATCGCCCAAGACAGTGTTATTAGAAGTTGATCCACTGGTGGTACCAGCCAAGTTGAAGATTACTTCACCTTTGAGCTTGGTAGTGGTTGAAAATTGATTGGCTTGCGCCTGGGCGATTTTCTTGTCTGCACCAGTCAGCCGAACATCGATTTCAGTCAGTTGAGCACGGTATTCTTGGGTCAGTCTCTTGATGACTTCGAGATCTGCCGCAGTCACTGCGGGTGGTTGCTGAGTGCCTGGTTGAGCTGATGGTGATTGTTGTGCGAGTAATGGTTCTACTTTTGCCAAACAAGTATTCAAAACACGGGCAAATTCTAGTTGCGAAACAGGCTGATTGGTTAGGTTAGAACCACAACCATACTTAGCAGCAACATCTTGGAGCGCAGTATATTGCCAATCTCCAGGCTTAACGATATCGGTAGCAACTTCAGCAGGATTGGTAGAAGCTGCCTCACCAGCCGCTACTTTGACTGGTGCTACACCATTAGAATTATCCCTAATTGGTGTCGCCATTGACCCACTAGCCAATAACAAACTGACACTCAAGGCTACGGGACTAATCAATACAGATTTCCAAAATGCTGATGACATTTGGGGGTTCTCCTCACAGTTAAATTTAAAGGTGTTCTACTTGACATCAATTTGAAGGGGAGTCGCTTAGGGTCATTCTCTGCGAATTGCCTAATTTAACCTGGCAATTGCCGTTGGTAAACCCTATCACCTTCAATACTGACAAGACACAGCTTAATCGTCTTGCCAGCTTAAATACTGATAATCACGATACAGTTAGCTAGCATATTTACAAGATTGTCAAGATGACTTTCATTATATGCTGCAACGATTCTGTTCCGATCAACTTTATCGAGATTTCAGAAAAAGTTAAGTATGACGCTGCACCAAAGGAGTGTCGATCGATACAATTGATACGGTGATTTGGCGGAGCATGGGAGATGGGGGATGGAGAGAGTAGGGGACTGGGAGACGCTTGCGTCAATCTTTGCTATTCACTAAACCACTAAATTACCACTTTCCCATAATCTAACTTGAGTACTCGATCGGCTAGATGAAAGTATCGATCGTCATGACTGATTACTAGCACTAACTTACCACGTTGCTTAAGTTCTGGTAATAGCTGTTGATAGAAAATCTCGCGAAAGAATGGATCTTGATCTGCTGCCCATTCATCAAATAAGTAAATCGGACGATCTTCGAGGTAGGCAGTGAGCAGGGCTAGACGTTTGCGCTGTCCTTGAGAAAGAGCTGTAGTCGAAAGTTTGCCATCTTGGACAGAGACTTTGTGGGTAAGTTGGAGTTGCTCTAGATAGGTTTTTGCCTGAGCATCTACGTCGGCTAAACGTAAACCAATAAATCGATTGAATAAGTAGAAGTCCGCAAATACTGTCGAAAACAACTGGCGATATAACTCACGATTATGATCGTCAATTACGTTTCCATCTAGCTTAATTTCACCATGATCTGGCACATATAAACCAGTTAATAACTTCGCCAAAGTTGATTTACCACTGCCATTGCCACCGACAATAAATACCAGTTCACCAGGCTGGAGGGTAAGATCGATCGGACCTAGCGTAAAAGTAGTATCTGCTCCAGCTAACTGATAGCTGTGAGTAGCTTGCCTAATCTCGATCTGC
>JANNBD010000520.1:0-4270 GCA_031385105.1 Chamaesiphon sp. OTE_78_metabat_374 | reverse complement strand
GCTGATGGTTCTAGTGGTAATCTGATTATTCAGATTGCAGATACGCCGAGCTGGATGTTGTACTTCTCCGGTGGATTATTAGCGGGAATTAGTGGTGGGGTTGATGTGATCGATCGCTGGAAACGAAATCTGGCTTTAGCTTCTTTGAATGTACCACTCGATCGATTAATTAAATCGACAAACAATCGAGAAATATTTCTCAACGCCAATAAAATTGCCCAAGAATGTGTGGCAAAAGAAGTCTTATTTGATATCATTCAATTTAGTCAAAATAAAGGAGATCGACTGTCATATCGATTTATTCCCGTTAGCGATAAGAATACTCAGGTACAATCAGCTCTACCACTACTTGAACTTCAGCCAATCCTCACGGCTACGATTCAAGCATGGCAACAATGGGGAAAATATGGATTAGCGGCCTATGCACCTAGTTTATTCCCAATTATTCGGGAACCAGCTCAGGTTAGCAGCTTCGATGGTGATAAAGATTTGCAGTATTTAATTGACTCTATTGACGGGACTAAATCACTACGCAGTCTAGCAATTGGGCATCACAAGAATCTAATTGACGTGGTGATTCCCTTGTTACCATTACTAAAACTAAATATTATTAGTTTATCAACCTCAAAGCAACCTGATGTAGAGCTGGAGATTCACCCTAATCGACAACTCGATCCAGCAGATCTCAATGCCGCAATCGGACAATCACAGATTGAAATTTCGGTACCAATTCATGGTTTACAAAATCGAACGATCTCCAAAGTAATTCCCCTGATCGCTTGTATCGATGATAGTCTTTCCATCTATGTAAGTATGGAAAAAATTATTACTAATTATGGATATCGATGTTTTGGGATTCAAGATCCACTCAGAATTATTACAGGGTTACTTAAAAACAAACCCGATCTAATTTTCTTAGACTTAATCATGCCTATAACTAATGGCTATGAAGTTTGCGAACAAATTCGGAAAACACCTAGTCTAGCCCATATTCCGATCGTCATTCTTACTGGTAATGATGGTTTGATCGATCGAGTCCGCACCAAATTTGTTGGTGCAAATGGCTTCCTCGGCAAGCCAATTCAGGCATCGGCTGTGACAAAAATGATTGACAAGTATCTGGAGGAAAAACAATTCCGTCAAGCGGAGGCTTCTGCTAAGGCAGAGGCTTCGCCAACGAGTCGAATCGTAACGATCGAGCAATCTAATCTGATTTCGATCTCCGAAACTGGTATTATTACGCCACAGCGTCAAGCCATACTGAATACTATTGGTAAACAAGTTTTGGTCGTTGATGACGATCGCAATATCCGCGAAGTTGTGTCAATGTGTCTCCACAAACTCAAAGGCTGGGATGTATTAACAGCGGCATCAGGACAAGAAGGATTGAATGGCATCGAGATCAAAAATCCAGATGTGATTATTCTTGATGTAATGATGCCAGAAATGGATGGATTAGCCTTTTTGCGACGACTGCGATCGAATCCTGACACTAAACAAATTCCAGTGATTCTCCTCACTGCCAACCGCTATCTACCGGATAAGTCGCTATTGACTGAACTAGGTGTCGTCGAGACAATTTCCAAACCATTTCTGCCAGTTAATTTAGTGCGTCAAATTGATAAAGCACTTTTGAATTAAGTAGGGTGCGTTACTGCGGAGCATAACGCACCATTAGATTGTGCGGTGCGTTAGGCTTCGCCGTAACACACCCTACGTTTAAGGTACTTGGAAATTGATCCAACCTTCCTCTGGCAAGTGCTGACGATAACGTCCGCAATCGGAGAATACCAACGCCATTTGTAAACCAGCATCGGGTTCCAGACCCAGATCTGCCCACGGTACTGCGATTTCCAGGCATTTATCCCAGGCTACTTGAGCATTGCTCGATCGAGCTTCCCAGCGATCGTAATCCATTGCCTCATGCAACCAAGTATACTTCGTGGTTAAATCCACGAGTAAGCGATGGTGGAACCGATAATTAGTCGGTGCTTGACGAGGTAATTCTGCCAACGGAATCGGACTATTATGTCCAACTTCAGTTGGATAGAACCAAACTAGATTTAACTCATTGGGAATCTCTAATCCAGGTTTGACACCCGCTTTGAAGTCCATCCGCAGATAGAAATTCAAGTGATCCACACCATAGAATACCCGTTGAATCGGACTAGCCTGGTGCATCGTACCACTCGCACCACCAATTTCCAATCGTCCCGCCAGATTCCAATCTTGCTCATCACCACTACCATCGATGACTGGGTGAATAAAGCTCTCTGGACGGTAAGTAGTTCGGCGTTGGTGGGATTCGACTGCCTGAGTCAATTCAGCAGGTACAGGCTCGTTTAAAGCCTTGTACAGCGCGATCAGATGTTCGCGGAAGAGTTGATCGAACATCGCATCTTGATTCGATGAATGTCCTTCGCCAAACCACCAGAACCAATCAGAACCTTCGGCAGCGTATAGAGCTTCCCAAGCTTGAGGATTAGCTGTTTCGGTTGCTTCGGGATGATTTGCCAAGACTTGTCTAGCTGCGGTGAGCAGATCCCAGGCGCGATTCTTGGCAGGATCGCCAATCCAGGTAGTCAGACTACCATCTACCCAGGAACCTGTATGCAGATCTGCGGGTGGAAAACTGGCTGTAGGCGGGAACTCATCCAGGAATTCAGAGACAGTAACCAGCTTGATTGACTCGTCATCGCTGAGAGTCTGATAGAGATGTTCGAGGAATGGTTTACCATCGAGGTGGTAATGCTCCCAGCAGTTTTCGCCATCGAGGGCGATGGTAACTAGCCAAGGCTTCTCAAGATCGGTACCTTGATGTCCCTCTTTGACAATCAAGGATTTGGAAATCGCATGAAGATGTCCGACCAAATCCGCCGCCGCTGCTTCTGGCTGCATTCCACTATAGGTAAATCCGATCAAATCCGACAACCGATGATCGCGGAATACCATCGACAGATCGCCATCGGGCGTACTTACCTGATAAGGACGATACAATACTTCTGGTTCCAGCACATTTCCCGCACCATCGCGATGGAAGTACTGCTTGAGCGTATTCCCCAGAATGGCTTCATCCGTACAGAGCCACTTGAAACCCTGCCGCGCCACATAAGGCAGCATTTCGGGACTTACCGCTTGTTCAGATGGCCATAAACCCCGTGGGACACAACCAAACCGCTCTTTATACATGTCCCAAGCTTTGGTTAAGTGGCGAGGAATATCTTCCGCCCAGCTAAACTGCTGTTTGGGTAAGTCCATATTCGGCACAGCTACCCGTCCCACATTGGTATCTGCCAATAGGGGTAAAATCGGGTGAGTATAGGGCGTAGTTGTCACTTCCAACTGTCCCGATTCCTGCATCTTCCGATGTTGGGGGACAATCCGTCGCAGTATTTCCCGCTGCTTGGAATAAATCCGCTGTCTGTCGCTGAGAGTAAAGTCCCGATCCTGCTTCAACCAGCCCGCGATCTCCGGATCTTCCCAGAACAATGGATCGAACCAAGCCAGATTATGCCATGCCAATAGGTCACTATAATCTCGATCGATCCAATTCTCAAAACACCACGGTTCCCCATGTTCTCGCCGCTGGTGATACAACTCGCCGTAACGTGGATGCGGATCGATTAAGGTATGGTGGTTGGCATCAAAAAAGTGCCGAATAATAAATTGCTTCTGCGCCGCATCTAGCTGCTCAGTTGGCATCAAAGCCAGCTCCAAGTAGGGATCGAAAGCCGTCCCTGCAATATAATCCTCCAACTGCAAAATCAGCGAGGGCACCAAGTTTACCGTCTGATGCAGTTTCGGATATTTTTCGAGCAGTAGAATTAGATCGAGATAATCTTTCGTTCCATGCAAACGCACCCACGGTAGTCGGTACTTACCATCGCGGTACTTATACAGGGGTTGATGTTGGTGCCAAATAAAGGCGACGTGTAGAGGATGCGGCATAGAATGAATTATGACTTCATGGAGTAAGTTAAGCGCGTGCTTGTCGGTATCGCTATCTGTGACAGCACGCTATTCGAGCAAATTATCAAATATTTTGTGCTGATTCGTCTGCAATCTTAACTTACTTCTTTTGGTGGAAACACATTTTGATTCTCCCTCATTTTTGTAAATAATCTTTCTATTGACCAGTTAGAGATTGACATGATACGCGTTAAAGGTCCCGACTTCGCCAATATTGATAATCGCCTGCTCGCTCTTGAACTGGTGAAAAAGAAATATACAGACGGAACCGAAAATTGTTCCGTCTGTATATTTCTTTTTC
>JANNBD010000470.1:0-9829 GCA_031385105.1 Chamaesiphon sp. OTE_78_metabat_374 | reverse complement strand
GCGGTTTTAACCGCTGACTAACCTATCACTTGTTCGATCCGCGATATAGCCAACTGATGTTGATGTAGCAACAGCCAAGATTGAATCAAATCGGGGCCGTGAACTTCCCCTGTGAGGGCAGCACGGAGACTTTGCATCACTAGGCCCTTTTTGACACCTTGCTCTTTTGTTACCTGTTTGATTAGCTCTTGAGCCTCGATCGCACTCAATTCAGGAGTGGCTTTCATCGCCGTTACTAGACTAGTTAGCACTTCTTTGGCTCCAGGCTGAGTGACTTTGGCTATGGCTTCTTCATTCAGCGTTGCGGTGGGGGTAAAGAAGGTGCGGCTGATTTCGACGCAGCCGTCGAGACGTTCGAGGCTGGCACCGATGAGGCTAGTGAGTTGGAGCAACCAGGCGCGATCTGCGTCGGCATCCAATTCAAACCCTGCGGCTTGCCAATAGGGGATTAATTGGGGCATCAATTCTTCCGCAGGCATCGCATGGATGTACTGACTATTGATCCAGTTAAGTTTGGCCCAATCAAATTTACCACCAGCTTTGGTGACTCGATCGAAATCAAACATGCCAGCGGCGACATCGAGGGTAAACAACTCCTGAGCATCGGGAGCCGACCAACCTAGCAGCGTCATATAATTGACCAAGGCTGGGGCAATATAGCCCATCTGCTTGAAATCATCGATCGAAGTCACACCGTCACGTTTGGAGAGTTTCTTGCCTTCAGGACTCAAAATCAGCGGCGTGTGGGCAAATATCGGCACTGCTACACCCAAGCCTTCATACAGCAAGATTTGTTTTGCGGTATTGGCAATATGATCCTCACCGCGAATTACGTGGGTGATCTGCATGTCGATATCGTCTACGACTACAGCCAGATTGTAGAGCGGTTGCCCCAATTCTTCACCATCGGCGGCACGGGCAATCACCATATCTCCACCCAAGTCAGTACCTTTCCAGGTGACTTTATCTCTGACTAAATCCAACCAGCTAATTTCTCGATCGTCTTCAATCTTAAACCTAATTACTGGACGGCGACCTTCGGCGACAAATGCTGTTTCTTGTTCTGGGGTGAGATTGCGGTGGCGGTTGTCGTAACGGGGAGCTTGATTGCTGGCTTCTTGGGCAGATCTGAGTTCATCCAGTTCGGCAGTGCTGGTATAGCAGCGATAGGCACTACCATTGTCTAATAAAGTTTGGATCGACTTGCGATACAAATCCAAGCGTTGAGACTGAAATAATGGCCCTTCATCAAAATTTAAACCCAACCATTTCATTCCGTCGAGGATGTTTTGGGTATATTCAGGCTTAGAGCGTTCGGTATCAGTATCTTCAACTCGGAGGATAAATTTGCCATCGTAGTGACGGGCATATAACCAATTGAAGATGGCGGTACGAGCGGTACCAATGTGGAGGTTTCCAGTGGGACTAGGAGCGATGCGAACTCTGACTGTCACGGCTTATTATTATCGATCGTTACACCTTTGATTGTAAATGGCTTTTGGACAGCCAGAACCAGAGTCTTGCTATTTATACGATCGCTTAAATGTTTCCTGTTGGAGGTAAATCACCTTGGGAGTCAGGGGTGGTAACTTATCAAAAGCATCAAAATCTGTGTCGTAATTAAAATTACGAATTGGTACATCGTAGTAGCTGCCGCCAGCGACGAATGCCGCGTTAGTGCCACTACCAGATCTATACGCGCCGCTATACTCTTGCGGTGCGCCTAAACTGACGAATGAGCCACTATAGTTAAAATTGATGCCACCCCAATCTTCTACCATCCGCATATAGTTATTCAAGCCGCCACTATACCGCTTGATTGTGGGAAATCCGGTTGAACCGATATTTCCATCACTGGGATCGGTGTAGGAGAGGAAGGCGGCATTGACACTAGTTGTGGTGGCAACTTGGGTTGCTGTGGTTACGCCACAATCGATCATCCCAGTTGTGGCTGTAGCACAACTGTTCGATAGCACTGTAATGGTGTCGCCGATGAGAGCTGCTGGTTGTTTACCCACATTGGCTGCAAAATTATTGTAGTCCCCTTGGACGTACAATGCTCGATCGGTCACAATACTCAACGGGCCAGGTAAATCGGCACCAGCACTAAAGGCAAAGCCGTAAGGGCTGTTTCTGATCCCACCAGGATATACCCGCAGATTGTCACCATTGACAGTAATGTCGGGGGTGCCGTCGTCATTAAAATCATCAAGGACAGTGGCATGGAAAACCAGTCCACCCTCTGTGGTATCTGTCGTACCGAGTCCGAGTCGTCGGAAACTTCTAATTGGAGCAGTCGCATTTGCAGCCGCGCGGACAAACAAAATGCTATCTGTATCATAGGCGGAACTATTGTTGCCACTATTAAAGGCTGCTGTCCTTTGAGCAGCAGTGGGATCATCATTGGTTGAAATCGCATCATCTCTGCCTACATACAAGCCATCGCGATTCCAGATGGTCATGCTGGCAATATTTGTTTGCAACATCCCAATCCACCGCTCTTCGCGTCGATCAAAATAATTCGACTCCCAGCTATAATTGGCAACAGCAGTAGTACCGCTACCAGCACCCGTCAATAATTGAATTGGTGCAGGCAAGAAACAAGCACCTTCCTCCGCCGCAAGTGTGATTGGTGATTTCTTATCATCTAGACCTTTCAAATCATCAGCAATCGCAAAGATACTAGCATTGTCAGGATGGCTCAGTGCCAAGCCAAGTTGAGTCAGGGTTACTGGTGTATTCTGCGCGGCGATGCCGACTTGGAGGGCGCGTAGTACTTTACGCTGGCCCGAATTGGTGGGATCGTGATTTTTGGTCAGAGCTGAACAGGAGCTAGAGAAGCTAGAGAAGCGAGTGCGTTCATCATTAGTCAACACCTTCGCCATCACAGGTTGCTGTAGACTTCGCCGTTGACCTTCATTGAGCTGATTGCAATTAATCGTACCTTGTCGTCCAGCCGAAATTTCAAATGTGGCACAGCTAACTCCTCCAGTTCCACCACTTCTAATCGCTGCAAAGTTAAACGGGACATTTCCGGCTGCCCGTTTGGGCACCATTTCTAGGCGCAAATCAGCTTTACCATAATATTCACCGATTTCACCAGCCGGATCTCGTTTTCGCAAAAATCCTGGCTGGGGAATTGTGAGTACAGTAGCACCTGCGGCACCATCGAGTACTCTTCGTTGAAACGCACTTATTTGTAAAGCTGAGAGAGGGGGAGGAGGAGGGGAAGTAACGGAAAGATCCGTGGGAGGGAAATCTGCGTAATTGTTGGTTGTGGCTCCAGGGTTATTGGGATCTCCAGTCAGCAGCACTCGTGTAATACCTGTCCTGGTGTTTATTGAGGCATCGACTCGATTGTAGATACTATTTGCCGCAGTTACTTGACCGAGTAGTCTCGTACTGGCAGTTGTACCATTCGGGGTTGGTTGAATATAGAGATTTCGATTCGTATGGACTCGCCCATTGATATCCATTTGGGATGTCGAGTTCATTTCTAGATCGCCATCATAAAATGCCGCAAATTGAAACAGCGGAATATTCAGATTCTTGAAAGTCATCTCTAGTACTGTCGTTGCTCTCGCATCCAGACTCCCTGCCTGCTTGCTGGTTGCCAGACTATAGACGGTATAGCGATACTCCTGAGCACTCAATCCGGCATATGTTTGTCCAGCCGGAATCACTTGGGTTTGGGGAATCCTGCGAACAGGATCGGTATAATTAGTCCGATCGCTCACAAAGGTGTGGGCACTATACTTGACACTATTACTGTAGTCAGTAGCTGCATCCTTACTTACGGTGGTACCAGTCAGATGATTGTAGGTTGGTTCTAAGGTTTGACAGGCAAAGTCGTCAGTACCATCATTCGTCGTCGATACGTCCAGACACGCTGCCATATTTTCCGGCCCAGCAATTACACCTGCAATTGCGCCAGGACTAGTTCCCGTCGGAGTCGCATAGTTGACAAACTTTTGACGGACAGCATCCGATCTGCGATTGAGTCCTGACTCCGCCGTATAGAAAGTGCTGTTGCCCTCTGTATAAGCATTGGTCGCAGATCGACTAATATTGCTAATCGTCAGATACGCAGCCAACAAGCTAAACATCATCACGGTGACGATCGATACGATCATCATCGCATAGCCGCCCTCCGACCGCATCGACTCTTTTTGACCGAAATACTGTGCCCGCAGGATCAGATGGAGTAAGGAATGATCTGGTGTTGGTTTCGACATGAATGCTAATCTAATCTACAGATCTCAACTGCTGGTGCTCCATTCACAATCTAGTCATTGCTGACTGTAGATCGATCAATGCTATGTGCTGCGCTCACTATTAATATGCCCAAAAGATCGTGTAAACCTATCTTCGATCTTGGAATTTTGCCAAAAAAAATAGACATCCTCATGTCAAGGATGTCCGATTCGCAAAGATTTCAATATTTAGCAAAACCCAAATTTAGCGAAAACCAACGGCAGCTTGCCAAACAAAGGCTAAAGCTAGAAATAATACAGGAATGATTGGGAGCACATCGACTAACGGATCGAAGATGGCATATGCTTCAGGCAATTTAGCAATGACGAGTGCTGCGTCCATATTTTGTTAATCCTTGTTTCCAACACGGTTATTATAGTTGTCAGATATTCTACCATGTCTGGGGATCGGGTAATTGTCGATGCTAGACCGCAAAACGTTTAACTGGCATATTCTAATTCGGGAGCAGCTACTACAGCCAACAAAAAGTCAGGTTCGCAGCCGCCGATGACAGTCAGTTGTTGACAAGGGATTTTGTCTGACAAAATCGAACTTGCCATCATCCCGGTATGAATCTCCAGATAGCCATAGCTCGGAGCTTCAAACATTAATCGTTGCCCAGGAAAAACAACTCGCTCAAAGTACCAGTTGTGAACGTTGGTAATTCTGGCAACTTGAATCTGGCTGGTACTGTTGACATAGCAACAACAAATGTCATCACTATCATGATCTGACGGTAACGGATCGAGTGTGTGAGCCATAATGAGTCGTTCATCTGGTGCCCAGAGAAAGATTGACTTCACTAAGGTATCACTCATATTTAGTTCAAAGCTGTAAGATATACTACTTTTTCACCTAGTGGGGATCGTTGGGTAGTTGAGAATTGATAGTTGATGGCTACTGACACTACCTTTCCGCTGGATTTTTATGTAAAGTTATATTAAAGGCATTCATAAATTTTGCCATGCAGAACAACTGAGTTGGGTGTGTTGGGTTTCATTCTTCAACCCAACCTACAGATCTACTTAACTACTATATATATTTTTTCTAAATACTAAACTGAAATCTGATCGGTGGAAGCTATCAACCCTAGTCCTAAAGCCTAAAACCTAAATCCTAAAGCCTAGATTATGACTACTAAAATTCTCTACTGCCGCCTGCCCTGTAATCCGATCTTTCCGATCGGGGTTGTATACTTATCAGATCATGTTCATAAACAGTTTCCTGATGTCCAACAGCGCATATTCGATCTAGGAGCAGTACCTCCGCTGGATTATGGTGCGGCAATGGAAGCAGCGATCGATCAGTTTCAGCCTGATTTATTGGTATACTCCTGGCGGGATATTCAGATCTATGCACCTGTGGGTGGACGGGGCGGTAATCCGCTCCAAAACTCGTTTGAGGTATTTTACGATCGCAATCCGCTCAAGAAGCTGCGCGGGGCACTAGGTGGCGCGAGAATGCTCACTAGTCACTATACCGAGCTGTGGCGGAATATGTCGTTGATTAAGCGTGGGATCAAACGCGCCAAGAAATATAATCCCGACAGTAAATTAGTTGTCGGTGGCGGTGCTGTCAGCGTCTTTTATGAGCAGTTATCAAAAAGTTTGCCCAAGGGATCGATCGTTTCCATTGGTGAAGGTGAAGCTCTGCTAGAGAAGATTATTAGAGCTGAAGATCTGACGCAGGAACGCTGCTATATTGTCGGGGAAGCACCGCGCAAGGGTTTGGTACATGAACCACCAGCCCCGATCGAGAAGACCGCCTGCAACTATGATTATATTGAAACAATCTGGCCAGAATTTAGCTACTATCTCCAAGATCGAGATTTCTATGTTGGTGTCCAGACCAAACGCGGTTGTCCCCACAACTGTTGCTACTGTGTTTATACCGTAATTGAAGGTAAACAGGTGCGGATCAATCCGGCTGATGAAGTAGTAGCTGAAATGCGGCAACTATACGATCGCGGGATTCGGAATTTCTGGTTTACTGACGCTCAGTTTATCCCAGCGCGGAAATACATGGATGATGCGATCGAGCTACTCCAAAAAATCATTGCCAGCGGCATGGATGATATCAAATGGGCAGCTTATATTCGGGCTGATAATGTCACGCCTGAACTCTGTGATTTGATGGTCAAAACGGGGATGAACTACTTTGAGATTGGCATTACTAGCGGTTCTCAAGAGCTAGTCCGCAAAATGCGGATGGGCTATAATCTCCGCACTGTGCTCCAAAACTGCCGCGATCTCAAAGCGGCTGGATTTGAAGATATGGTGTCGATCAATTATTCATTTAATGTGATCGATGAACGGTTTGAAACTATTCGCCAAACGATTGCCTATCATCGGGAAATGGAGAAGATTTTTGGCGCAGATAAAGTTGAACCAGCAATCTTCTTTATCGGCTTACAACCCCATACTCACTTAGAAGAATACGCATTCAAAAATAATGTGATTAAACCAGGTTACAACCCGATGAGTCATATGCCTTGGGTGGCAAAGAAATTGCTCTGGAATCCCGAACCACTCGGTTCATTCTTTGGTGAAGTTTGTCTCCAAGCCTTCCGCGATAACCCTAATGATTTTGGGCGAGAAGTGATGAACATTCTCGAAGCACGGTTGGGGAAATCGGAGCTAGAAGAAGCTCTGACTGCACCTGTTGAAGTGAAACAACTGGCGAAGGTATAGGCAGCATAGACAGCGGTTAAAACCGCTACTAATGTTACAAAGTCCGTCTGTCTTGTCGTTTTCTTATTCGGGGGGAACCCCCGAATAAAAACGCCGCTACGCGAACTAATAGATTTAGTCCGCGTAGGCGGACTTTGCATTATGAGCCACGACTTCCAGTCGTTGGTTCATTTTTCAGTCCAAAATAAACCGCTCCTGCACTTCTGGAGTGGGAACCATACAAGTTTCTTGCCGTCCAAATAGTAAGAACCGCTGACGAGCAAACTCAGTATATGCCCAATCTCGTAGCGGCTGAGGCATCGCACTAAAACCACCCAACAATTGCCAGCCACCATCGAGCCGAGCTAGCACTGCCAGGACAGCATCACTCTTGGTCAAAATTTTATCCCCATCGACAAACATCAATGTTTGAATATCAACTGGATCTAGTCCATGTTGACGATAGAGTTGTTGTCCCAATTTTGACTGAATTGCCGCAAATCTAAAGACTTTTTGACGATCGATTTTGATCACCGCTTGAACTGCCGTATTGCAAAAATTGCAAACTCCATCAAATAGAATTAGGTTGTGGTACATCATTTTATAAAGTAAGCGTTTAAATAGTCAATATTCAGGCTTTTGAGTGATTTTGTTGCGACTTATACAATTGTAAAAGATTAGATCATCCATATCAAAGGCTAATTTCAGTACAATGGCGGATACGGCTGTGATAGTTTCTGAGTAGCATGGTAACTATAGTGAACCAGATTATCTCAGAGTAATATCAATGATAAATTCAGAAAACAGTATTGCAGTTGTCCGCAGTTGTTCAAACTGTGGCTCGACCCAAGTTCGTAGAACTCATCGTAGTTCTGGAATCGATCGGTTGTTCTCAAAAATGAATCTTTATCCATACTATTGTCAAGAATGTGATGCTCGCTCTCACCGCTTTGGCAGAAAATAGTTGACACACTAAAACTACCTTAATTTAGTTTACAAGAAAATAATTAGTTTCAGTTAAATGGCTGACATGTAGTGTGGTAAAGCCTGATTTTATGGGTACTATAGAGGTATCAAAGTTATAGATAGCTAGGTACCACAGCCATGAATTCAGGCACCAACTCACAAGCCGTCCACAACTGTCCAAAATGTGGCACAAGCAAAGTTCGCCGCACCCATCGTGTTGGCTCACTAGATCGAGTTTTATCACTGATCAATCTTTACCCGTACTACTGCCTCGAATGTAATTTGGATACTCGATTCCACCAGTTCGGCAGAAAGTAGGGGAATAAATTTGACTGGAATTAATAGTGTTATGCCCTTTAGTTGGCAAATACTTGGGTACTCTCAATCAGTGCTACAGCTTGCCTGACAGAGAGAATTGACTAGTCAAGCACAGATCTCAGGATTGAGAAGATGCTAGCACTAAGTATAGTCGCGATCGGGATGGTGACGATCCAAGCCATCCCGATCGATCTTAGCGTATTCAGATTGACCAATCTCCAATTCTTGACAGCACCAACCCCAACAACTGCGCCCACGAGGGCATGAGAAGTCGAGACGGGCAATCCATAGCTTGAAGCAATCAGAATCGTTGCAGCAGTGGCTAATTCGGCAGCAAAACCACTGCTGGGTTCGAGTTTGATGATTCCTTCGCCAATCGTCTCGATTACTTGCTTGCCCCAAATTGCTAGTCCAGTCACGATCCCGACTCCACCGAGTACTAGTACCCAGAGCGGAATTTCTAGACTGGATTGGGGCACAGTTCCAGTACTTTGAATATAGAGAATCGTCGCCAGTGGCGCGATAGCATTGCCCACGTCATTTGAACCATGTGCAAATGCCACACAGCAGGCACTCAGCAGTTGAAATCTGGCGAGTTGACTCTCGACAACTTGGTCAACCGCGACACTAGCTACAGACTCAATGGCTATAGTCTCTCGCGCTAGCTTCTGCCAGCCTACCAGCGTAATTAGCAGTGCGGCAAGTCCGCCCATTCCCAGCGCAAAATCATGACGGGGGACAGCAGGCAAAAATCCTGTCGGCAATGCTTCTACCACCGATGGTAAAACAATCACGCCAAACACACTCACCAGGATCAATGATAGCCACGGCATCCATTGATCTAGCTGTCGCAACGGCTGTGATTGCTCCACAATCCAATGCTTAATTACCAAATAAAAACCAGCAGCTACCAGCCCACTTACTACAGGTGTAACTATCCACGCGATCGAAATTGTCCCTAGTGCTGACCATTTTACGGCATTGGCACCCGCCGCGACCCAACTAAATCCCGCGATTGCGCCGACAACAGCATGAGAAGATGCTACAGGCAACTGTTTAGCAGTAGCAATTTGTAACCACAGTCCACAGCTAATCAACACCGCAATCATTCCCAACAGCAGCGTCTGGGGCTGACTGACAAACAGATCGGGATTAGCAATACTAATTGCCAACGTCGAAGATACTTGCCGCCCAAACAATACCGCTCCGGCAAATTCCAACACCCCCGCAATCACAATCGCTTGGGTGAGGGTAACTGCTTTCGAGCCAACAGAAGTCCCCATTGAGTTGGCAACATCATTAGCTCCCAGGTTACAAGCTACATAAATAGCCAAACAGCAGACAAAGATCAGGAATAGCATCTAGTGGTTGGGAGCAGGGAGTGATTGGGGGACTGGGGGACTAGGGGACTGAGGGACTGGGAGCAGTAAATGTTATCCTTTTTTCACACTCCAAACAACTGCTCTACCGCAGCTAGAATCTGCGTTGAAGCAGTTCCATCGCCAAATGGGTTAATTGCAGTTGCCATCGTCTGATAAGCTCCCTGATTGCTGAGTAGCTCACTCGCAGCAGCAAAAATAGTGGCAGCATCAGTACCAACTAGCTTTGCCGTACCGCCAGTA
>JANNBD010000435.1:0-8019 GCA_031385105.1 Chamaesiphon sp. OTE_78_metabat_374 | reverse complement strand
GCAGATTTATACCAAAAATGGGGGGAAATAGGCGATAATTTTAACTATAACTGTCCCCAATTAGTATTAGCTGGTGGCATGTTCCTGGCTAGACAGGCAAAAGCCACAGATCTGATTATCGATCTGGGCATATATTTACATACTGTTGAGTTATTAATTCGCAATCTCCGCCCAGAATGGGACTCGATCGAGCGTTATTTTCCCCGTTTGGCGAGTAATGATGTTCAGACAAAACAAGCGGCAGCCGAAGCGATGCGGGAGGCTTGTCAGGCAGTTGCCAAGAAGAGCAAATTGGTCAAGGGTGGAGATGTAGTGAGTGCAAATGCGATCGCTGAAATATTGAGTGCAGTTGCGATCGAAATGTTGACAGCATTAATTCCAATTGATGCCGAAAAACATCAGGCATGTGTCGAACAAATTGATGACTGGGGATGGGCAAAGCTATTGGAATCAGTGCAATCTACATCTGTGTATATTGCCTGTGAGTTATTTACTGGCTAAAAACTTTACAATTATTGCGGAATCAACCGCTGATAAAATGTAGCTAAGAACAGAGCGTAGCTTCACACCATTTATAGCAATAGCCAAGATTGTTAGGACGTTTTCTAATTAGTCCGCGTAGGCGGACTTTGCAACACGAGCGGCGATTTCAATCGCTGGAGTGTCCTAACTGCCTTGGCAGTTGCTATACCATCCACCAAAACACTATTAACTATGTTTTGATCCAAAATGTGGATAAGTTTATCAGCACACAATATGACACCAGCAAGGAGCGAGAATATGTCACTGCAACCCGAATTACCTCCAGATGACTCAGAAGTCCAAGTTCAGTTAATTGACAGCCTCCTCGCCTCTGCTGCTGCCAACTATCCCTGGAATCCTAGCGATCCAGATACCGCTGATTATTACATTGAAACCGATCGCCATTTTAGTCTAGATCATTGGTCAGACGCTGAACTCACCCAGAGATCTCGATCATTTTTTGCTCAGATCCAATCCTGCTGGGCAAATGCTCCCGCGCCTGTACTCGAAATGAGTCCACTTGCGGCACTGGTTGAAAAATTTGGGGCGAGAGTCCCCCAGCAGTGGCTAGCCCAGATTGCTGAAAATGTCAGTTGTTTAGCTACCAGTCAGCTCGAACCAATCGATCAATTGATTCAATCAGTGCAGGATTTATTACCAAATTGGGCGACTGAAGATCTGCTGGTAATCGCTCGTCCCTATGCCTATGCCATGCGTGGCGATACTGGTGTTGAGAATATCGACAACATCGTCAGACCCTTAGCATGGACAGAATTATCGGAGCTAGAACGGGCAAAATTAACGATTGCGATCGCTCAAGCGGCGATTAAATTAATTGAGAATTGAGAATTGCGGATGCATTTACCGCACGGGTTCCCCGTCGGTAAAAATGCACCAAGCAGAGAATTGAGAATTGGGTTGTAGGTAGCAACTTAGGTTAAGTAGGTAGACATAATTAAATATAAAATGCTGTGTAGGGTGGGCACTTCCCACCATCTAGGTTTCGGACATTATCTATTTAATAAATATTTGTGTCTACCTACTTAGGATGGGGATTTAAACTCCTGCTTTTTGTTAATTATTAATTATTAACTATTAATTAATAGTCAGATCCAATCGCGGATTAAATGATTCAATTTCCCGTAACTTTTCGTAGAGTTCGCGTTCGGCAGGGAGAAGATTTTTGGGTACGACGATCTGAATTTCGAGTAATTGATCGCCGCGCCTACCATCTTCGCCAGGAAACCCTTTGCCTGCTAACCGCAATTTTTGACCAGAAGTAATGCTTTGAGGCAGACTGATTTTCACTAATCCATCAAGGGTTGGCACTTCGATAAATCCACCTAGTACTGCCTCGGCTGGCGTAATTGGCAGTTGACAATAGATATTGACACCCTCAAGTCTAAAAAATTGGTGGGGTGAAACATTGATTTTGAGATACAGATCGCCGCCGCCGATGCCCTGTCCACGTAAGCGAATTTTTTGACCTGGAGTCATGCCTGGGGGCATATCTACTTCGAGAGATCGACCATCTTCTTGAATTGTAATTCGTTCCCGCCCACCCAAATAAGCTTTGTCTAGCGGTAATGTCAGTTCCGCTTCGAGATTTTTGGGATTTAATCGGCGTTGCGGCTCAGTGAAATTATTTCGATCTGGATCTCTAGCTTCGCGGGGATTACGGCGTTCATTATTTCGACTACTCCGATCTGTTTGAGCTTCAGATCTTGAGTCTCTGTCCCTACTATTGCTAGATTCTTTTTTGCGCCCTAATAATCGATCGATAAAGGTATTAAAATCATCGCCAAATTCCTCTTCATCGTTCGATCGATCTCGCGGTTCCCGTGGCTGACTAGTCGGAGCCTTGGTGCGATTTTTGCGCCAAAATCCAGTGAATTTATCATACTGTGATCGCTTGGATCGATCGGACAGAATTTCATAAGCTTCACTAATATCCTTAAACTTATCTTCAGCCGCTTTATCCCCAGGATTTAGATCTGGATGGTACTGCCGAGCCAGTCGCCGAAATGACTGTTTGATCTCATCAGGAGTAGCATCCCGCTTCACACCTAGTAGCTCGTAATAATTGGGAATATCTTGCATGGGAAAGGTTCGGGGGTGCAATGCACAGATTCAAACAATAAGTAGCTAATTAATTAAGTAGGTATTACTTCAAACTTAGTTAGTTGAAACTACCCACATTAAGAGTAATAACTATTCACTATCCACTAATTAATACCACTCATCCTCATCATCCCAATCATCACGAGGCTGGACAGGGGGATTGCTGGGGCGGCGACTGGGTGGGTTGTCGTTGGCACTGGCGCGACGAACGTCAGGGCGTGGGGGCAGTGATTCGTCTGGGTAGCGGGGATTGCCAGAGCGAGAACTTGGGGGTGTAGATGCGCTGTTGCGGGGCTGATTTTCAGGTAGTCTTTGGGGGCGTGAGTCTGGATTTGGATTCTGGCGGGATGGTGGTGGGTTTTGTGGCTGATCCCATCGATCCTGCTCTAGTGCGTCATCTAGATAGTCACCATCATCTTGGCGGAATCGATCCACAGGGGGGTTGTTTGCTGGAGGACGACGGGGAGAGTCGTCGCGGCGGGAATTGGGGCTATAGTTATCAGGCTGACGATTGGGATACCTGTCGTCACGAGTGTAATTGTCATTTGGATAATCCCGTGGACGAGACTGATCCTGTGGCAGATTGCGGTTAGAGCGATCCGAATCATTGCGCGGACTAGATCTATTTTCATCCCATCGATCTCTAGGGCTGTTGCCGTAGGGATCTCTGGGTGGATTGTACTCCTGATTATAGCTAGGTGGCAGTGCGCCACCTCTAGGATAGTTATTGCCCCGATTGTCGTAGTAGGTATCTTGAGGATTGCCGTAGGGATTGTAGATATCGCGGTTGTTGTAGTTATCGCGATAATTGTATTCCTCATCATCGCCGATAAAAATATCTTTGAGCGTGCCCAGGATGCCTTTATCTTCTTCCGCCGTTAATAGCTTAACCTGACGGCTAAAATCGTAGAGTGCGTCATCGAGTTCATTTTTTACTTCGTCAATTAGTCGCTCATCTCCATCAGCTAAAGCTTCCCGAATTTCGCGCACCAATCCTTCGATTTGCTTGCGTTGAGCATTGGCAAACTGCATCCCAAATTCGAGGGCAACTTCCCGCAGTTGGCGTTCGGCTTGATAGGATAGTGCTTCAGCTCGATTGCGTTTATCGATCTTGTCGCGTTTTTGCTTGTCGCTAGCAGCAAATTGAGTTGCTTCTTCAATCATCCGCTGGACTTCTAACTCGCCCAGAGTGGAAGCACCTTGAATTGTCACGGTTTGTTCGCGCCCAGTGGTGCGATCCATTGCGGTGACTTGGAGGATGCCATTAGCATCGATATCCAGGGAAACCTGAACTTGGGGAATTCCTTTCGGCGCGGGGGGGATGCCAGTCAGTTTAAATCTACCCAGTGATTTATTATCATTTGCCATTTCCCGTTCTCCTTGGACAACGTGGAGTTCCACCATCGTCTGGTTATTTTCAGATGTGGAGAAGATATCTGATTTCCGCACGGGGATGGTGGTATTGCGGGGAATCAGCTTTTTCATCACGCCGCCGATGGTTTCTAGGCCGATCGACAGTGGAGTCACATCCAGCAGTAAGATATCCTTAACTTCACCCGCCAAGATACCCGCTTGAATTGCGGCACCGATGGCGACAACCTCGTCAGGATTGACATTTTGATTAGGACGTTTATTGATAAAACTGCGGACTAGTTCCTGGACAGCAGGAATCCGCGTCGAGCCACCAACTAGAACAATTTCATCAATGTCATAAGCACTCAACTGAGCATCGTTCATCGCCCGTTTAACTGGCCCCCGCAGCCGACTAATCAGATCGCCACACAGCTCCTCAAATTGAGCGCGGGTGAGTCTAGTCTCGATATGTTTGGGGCCGTCTGCCGTCGCCGTGATAAAGGGTAAATTGATATCTGTGACCATCACGCCGGAAAGTTCGATTTTGGCCTTCTCCGCCGCTTCTGTCAGCCGCTGGAGGGATTGACGCTCTTTTCGCAAGTCGATATTTTCAGTCGCAAGAAATTGTTCTGCCAGCCAATCGACGATCTTACGATCGAAATCTAAGCCACCCAATTGAATATCGCCACTGGTAGACTTAACCTGAAAGACCCCATCGCCTACTTCTAGTACGGAGACATCAAAAGTACCACCCCCTAAGTCAAAGGCGAGAATAGTTTCGCTGCCACGTTTATCTAAACCGTACGCCAGAGAAGCCGCCGTCGGCTCATTTAAAATTCGCAGCACTTCCAGTCCAGCAATCTTGCCCGCATTTTTGGTCGCTTGACGTTGGGCATCATTAAAATAGGCAGGTACGGTAATTACAGCACCAGTCACGGGTTCACCCAGATATCGACTAGCTTCATCTGCTAGCTTCTGCATAATCATCGCCGAGATTTCTTCTGGCGCGTATTCCCGATTTTGTTTGGGACATTTGATCTTAACATTCCCTTCTTCATCTTTACGGATGGTATAGGGTACCTGTTTCGACTGGGGGCTGAGTTCAGCATATTTGCGCCCCATAAACCGCTTGATCCCATAAAAAGTATTTTGGGGATTTAGCTCAGTTTGCCTGCGCGCCATCTGTCCCACCAGCCGTTCACCATCCTTGCTGAAACCAACGACGGAAGGAGTGGTACGCATACCTTCGGCATTAGCGATTACTACTGGTTTCCCGCCTTCCATGACAGCTACCACTGAATTGGTGGTACCCAGGTCGATGCCTACTACTTTACCCATCCGTTGCTTTTCCTAGATGACTAATTTGTCACAAATATTGGTCTTATTTTATCTCATCGATCCCCCTGTTAGGTGGGGATAGCCCTACTCTGGTGAATAGTGAATGGTGAATGGTGGATGGTGGATGGTGTTGAGAACACATCATCAATGGATTTCAGGTATCGTGTTTATAGCTAAACTTCTCGCTTTTGCCCATTCACTATTCACTATCCACCATTCACCCACTATGAATCTTGACGAACAAATACAGAAATTAATTGACGGAGCACCAGACGTAGAGAGTCGCAAGAGCGTCAAGGAAATCGCGCCAGTCTTACAACAGGCAGCCGAAACTTTACCCCAGACAACGTATTATATCTGTCAAAGTCAGCAGGGCGAATCAGTGATCACCACCCTCAAGCATCACCGCCAACCTGATTTAGAAATCAAAGTCATTTACGCATTTGTAAAACCTGAGGATGCCAGTCAATTTGACGGTGGTTCGCTGGCAAATGATTCCGCCGTCGAAGTTCCGGTGATTCAGCTACTATTCTATCTGCTGGCGTTTCCTGAGATCGATCGAATTGTCTTCTTAAATAACTCTCAAAATCTCGATATCGGTAAAGAGATCTCTCGCCAGAGCTTGGAAGATTCAATTGAGCAGCGGCTACAACAGCCACCGAAGTCTCAATTACCGCCAGATGTTTGTTAGGGCAATTGGCGCGTCAAGTCCTCAAACTTTCGATTCGATAGCAACATTTCGATACAAAGAGGGAATGCTAGACTTGAGCTGAAGTATCATTTCTATCTAAAATAGTAGTCAGACTAGCTAGTATCGATCGCCAGTCTGGGCTAAATTTGGATTGAACAACAATTACTAGGTGTTCGCTATGGAAGAATGGCAAAAGGAAATCTCCGCCGCGTTTAAAGATTTAACCGCTTTGTTTGATGGATTTCGCCTGGAACTCACAGAATTGGCCGAAGAAGTTACCGCTGAAGCTCAGGAAATCCTCAATCTCCAATGGGACGAACTGAAAGAAGTGCTGACTGAACTCTGGCAAGAATTTGAATTAGAATTTGAAGAACCCACACCGTTTAATTGGGAAATCTCTGTCCCTACCAAACCAACGCCAGATCCGGCGACTCATTCTGTCTGTGTCGGTTGTATCAACTATAATGGTTCTGCCTATGGCGGTAATCTGCTAGTTTGTGGGTTTCATCCCTATGGCTGCACTAGCGATGCCTGTGAGGATTGGGAAAGCGAGGATCATAACGATCTTAATTAGGATGATACAAGCGTAGATGTTTACCCCACCTCAATCCTCCCCGCATCCTCGGGGAGGAGGTAAGAAAGTAGGTAGCCAGCAGATAGGCAAGCTCCGTAGGGTGGGCAATGCCCACCAGCCAGATTTTACGCAAATTCTAGCCCACAGATATTTGTGGCTGTTTCATCGTCCTGTGCAACCACAATTCAAATAACTAATAATTTATCACCGATTACATGAGTCAGGAAAATCCGGCATCAGTTCCAAACACCCCAGTAGAAATGAAATATGGGGAACGCGAAATTATCAACGGCGAATTGATTACCTTCCCCAATCCTCGGATCGGACGACGGTACAATGTCGATATTAGCTTGCCCGAATTTACCTGCAAATGTCCTTTTTCCGGCTACCCTGATTTTGCCACGATCGGGATCATCTATGTACCCGACCAAAAAGTGGTAGAACTCAAAGCACTAAAACTATATATCAACAGTTATCGCGATCGATATATTTCCCATGAGGAAGTAGCCAACCAGATCTTAGATGATTTTGTCAGCATCGCCGACCCCCATCACATCATCGTCAAAGCTGATTTTTCCCCACGGGGCAATGTGCATATGATTGTAGAAGTGACTCATCAGAAGTAGTGGTTTAGTGAATGGTGGATGGTGGATGGTGGATGGTGGATGGTGCCCAGTCCCCCAGTCCCCCACTCTCTCTACTTCTCTGGTTCCTTACAGTATTGAGTCAACCCCGTGGCGAGATCCTGTTCGGGGCTGAAAATATTTCTAGATTTCCGTAGTCCTTCGTGAACTTTCGTTGATTTTCGCTCTTTGATGCTGGCGACGAGCTGCTTGTTGATTTCAGTCGCGCCTTGATACATTGTCAGGAACTGACCTTTGTAAGTTTTGAGCCTTTCGTCATTCAAGCTGACTGAATCTAGCTCTTTGGCTGCTTTATCAAAAATCCCGACTAATTTTTCGATCGTGCCGACATCGCCTTTGGTCCCAGCGGCGGTAATATCTTTGGTATCGGTTACAGTTTGATTGACTACTTTGATCATATTCGCGCATTGCGATATCTTGCTGTTGCTACAGCTTACAACGATCGAGCTAGTCAGGATCGCGATGCCCACAATTCCGAGCTGTTGCACTTTAAATTTCATTTTTCCTACCTCAAAACACACACCAAACGCCTTATTCTAGCTTATCTTTTCACCCGATCGCGTTACAGACAGATCGATCGAGAGATATAATTTACAGGGCACGATCTAGGTGTGATCAGACCGTGCAATTAACTACTGTATGTTGTGTGGTGACAGGTTGTGGAGACTGGGAAAGTTTTATGGCAATATCTACAAGTATTGCTGGAGGTTGGGCAGTGACTCTAGATGAACGTGTAATTACGCCAACTGAAGAGCGAAAAGTCGATCGATTGTGGC
>JANNBD010000413.1:0-2939 GCA_031385105.1 Chamaesiphon sp. OTE_78_metabat_374 | reverse complement strand
GGCTCGGCTGAGTGAAGTTGAGCTGTCTGACTATTTAGATCGATCAAATTGGATCGTGGTGGGTATGCATCTGCGCGATCGATTGTCGGATAGTGGTACGATCGGCTTAATCATTGGCGAACATGTGGACGAATCATTGATAATTCGCGAACTTTGTATCAGTTGTCGCGCTCTTGGTCGTCATCTTGAGGATATAATGATCGGCTGTGCACTGGATCGAATGATTGAGTCATTTGATACTAGTACCGTGGTTTTTAAGTATCAAAAAGCACCTCGAAACGATCCGGCATTAAAATGGTTAGAGCAATTTACAAAAGTTAGTGTCGTGGGCGATGAGATCGAGATAAGCTTGAATAATCGAGATCTTCCAATCATTAATCCCGCTCATCTGTCTGCACTAAAAATCACTACTTATCCTCAGCCACGATCGACATGAACTCACAACCAAAAATTATTGAAATTGTATCTGATGTTTTAGCTAGTGTTGAAGTTAGTGATTTGACATCTAGGCAAGGTACGCCAGAATGGAATTCCTTAAAGCACATGGAAATTATTTTTGCGATCGAGGAGGAATTTGAGATTCAGTATAGTGAAGAGGAGATGATCGCGATTGCCAGTATTGAGGATATTGTTGATTCGATCGCGAGGAAGCAGTCATGAGGCACGATATCGAGCTGACTGGGCACGCTTTCCGGCTCCGCCCGATTGAATTGAGTGATGCTCAATCGATCGTCGATTTACGGACTAGTCAACCAGAAAGAGGTCAATTTTTACATCCAATTTCAGATGATGTTAGTTTGCAGGAAGCTTATTTAACCAGATATTTTGATATTCCTGAAGATTATTATTTTGTAGTTGAGCGGTTGAAAACTGGTAAACCGGAGGGACTGATTAGTATTTATGATATTAGTAATCGAATGGGTGAATGGGGACGGTGGATCTTATCAGATCGATCGTTAGCAGCAGTTGAAAGTTGCTGGTTGGTTTACAAAGTTGGTTTTGAGTGCTTGAATTTACAAAGCATCTATTGCCGAACGATCGCGAAAAATGAGCCTGTAGTTTCTTTTCATGATAGCTGCGGTATCCCTCGCTACAATTTGCTGGAAAATTTCTTCACTTTAGGAGCTGAAAAATATGATGCTGTCGAACACCGGATAAATATCGAGCAATGGAACTCTATCCAGCCAGTTCTAGACTCTAAATCTCAACAAATCGCGAAAAGGTTAAATAGGTGATTGATTTATCACAGCTAAACTTTCATCATATTGGAGTTGCTTGCAAGGACTTAGATGCCGAAACCGAAAAGCTCAAAATCCTGGGTTATTCGATCGAAGGTGATGATTTTATCGATCCGATTCAAGGCATCAAAGGTCGATTTCTGGCTGGACAAACACCTCGGTTAGAGTTGTTAGTTCCCCTAGCTGGAGATAGTGTCCTTTCACCTTGGCTCCAGAGTAATGTAAAGATGTATCATCTTGCTTATGAAACTGACTCCCTGGCAGATACAATTCAACAGCTTTGTGCCCAGAGAGGACGATTAGTTGTTAAGCCAGTTCCCGCTGTTGCCTTCGATCGTCGCGAAATTGCGTTCATTATGTTGCCTAATATGCTATTAATAGAATTGATATCTACTGCTTAGTTTTTTATATTCATTTTTTCTCCAAAATTAAAATTATAGTCAGGGACGCATCATGTATTTAGATATAACTACCGAGAAAAATAATTTAGATAATATCGCTCAGAATTCGCTCTATGCTGCTGGTGCGAATGGCGCGACGATTAAATATTCATTTGAAGTTTTTGCCCGTCATATTCAGGGTCAAAATATTCTGGAAATGGGGCCAGCAGAGGGGGTAATGACTGAATTGCTCTACACTCTGGGTCAGAAGTTGACTGTGGTTGAAGGGGCTGGAAGTTTTTGCAAGTCGCTGAAAGAACGGTTTCCGAATGCTGAGGTTGTGCATTCATTGTTTGAAGAATATCAACCCACTCAGAAATTTGATAATATCGTCCTGGGTCATGTCCTCGAACATGTGGACAACCCTACCGATATCCTGCGTCACGCCGCCAGTTGGCTATCGCCTAAGGGCAAAATTCTCGCTGCTGTGCCAAATAGTCGTTCTTTGCACCGCCAAGCGGCTGTAATTATGGGGTTGTTGCCATTTGAAGAAGCTTTGAATGAGATGGACAAACATCACGGACATCGACGAGTTTTCAATCCTGAGACTTATCGTCAGGCTTTCTTACAAGCAGGTTTGAAGGTTGATGTGTTTGGGGGGTATTGGCTCAAGCCCGTCTCTAATGGACAAATCGAGCAAAATTGGACTGATGAAATGCTCAACGCTTTTATGCAGTTGGGCGAACGCTATCCAGATATTGCTGGGGAAATATACGTCATTGCCAGTCAGGGGAAGTAAACCGTAGGGACGGGTTTCGTAGGGGCGGGTTTATGCTAGTTATTCTCGCTTTGTACTAATAAATACAGAACGAACCCGCCCAACCCCACTAGTAGCCAGAGTGGATTAGATCTTTTATGTTGGGCAAAGCGATAGACATTGGGTAGGGTGGGTACTGCCCACCATCTAGATTCTCGGCAACATCTATCTAATTAATATTTGCGCCTATTACTAAGCGGTGGATGTTAACGGCGTAAACCCTAGCTGGTGGGCAGTGCCCACCCTACGAAAATCTATTCACTGCCGCTCAGTCTAATAGACAAATATTTTCGGGTAGGTTGGGTTGAAGAATGAAACCCAACATTTCTAGGATGTTGGTGTGGCTGTTGGGTTGTCTCCTGACGGAGAGGCTATTGCAGGGCAAACGCTCCGCTACCGCCAACGCTATCGCTCTACCCAACCTACAGATCTTTAACTTCTGCTTGGTGCGCTAACCCGTCGGGGAACCCGACGTTGGCGTAGCCTCTCCGTCAGGAGTTACGC
>JANNBD010000371.1:0-3272 GCA_031385105.1 Chamaesiphon sp. OTE_78_metabat_374 | reverse complement strand
TATGACTTGTTGGCAAGACCATATAGTTATCTAAGCGATATTAATTTTTTGATTAGCAGTTTATATATTGATGAAAGCTATTACCTGGTAATGAGTTCTGAATCCAGCAGTGATACTACTGATGCTGGTGACTACCCCATCCGTTGTTACACAGTCTTTGTTGACATCATTGGTATTACCAAATTGTCTGCGGGCAATCATATTATATTCTTACATCAATTTGCCATTATTGGCGAGTCTTACCGACAATTTGTGATAATGTATTAGACCTAGAGTTTGATTAGGAAACAATAGTTAATATTAATTTATTAATATTAAAATAATATTAAAACACAGTCTATTTTCTAGTCCCCCTTGTGCCAAGATGAGCAAAGTATATATTGTCGGTGCTGGACCTGGGGATATTAGTTACCTAACCGTTCGGGCCAAAGATGTGCTGGCTTTGGCTGAGGTGTTGATTTATGATGCTTTGGTGGATCGAAGTTTAGTTAGTTTAGTTCCCCATAACTGTATGTTGGTGAATGTGGGCAAGCGCGGCGGACAGCCAAGTATGCTCCAGGCAGAAATCGATTTGCTACTGGTGGAGTATGCTCAAACGAGCAAGGTTGTCGTTCGGCTCAAGAGTGGCGATCCATTTATTTTTGGGCGGGTGACTGCTGAATTGGATGCGTTGATGGCGGCGGGTTGTGACTATGAGGTAGTGCCAGGTTTATCAACTGCACTAGTTGCGCCACTACTAGCGGGAATTCCACTGACAGATCCGGTGCTGAGTCGCGGGTTTGCAGTAGTAACGGCACACTTGCCTGACGATCTCGATTGGGATGCGTTGGCACGGATGCCGACGGTGGTAATTTTGATGGGTGCGCGGCAATTAGATCAAGTCGTAGCTCAGTTATTAAAGCACGACCGACCTGCAAATACCCCAATTGCGATCGTCCGGTGGGCAGGTACTCCCCAACAACAAGTCTGGGTGTCAGATTTAGGGCAAGTAATCGCTGAAACGGCGGGGATGGAGCTATCGCCAGCGGTAATCATTGTCGGACAAGTGGTGAGATTACGCGCATATCTGATGTCTGGCATGTCCAATTCCATGACTGAAGGTGATGCTAGTCCAACCTTTATTGCAGGTAAGACTGTGCTGGTGACTCGTGCCAGTGGGCAAGCGAGTGAATTTTCGGAGATGTTACGATCGCGTGGTGCCAAAGTACTAGAGCTACCCACTTTAGAGATTGTACCACCGAGTAGTTGGGATGATCTCGATCGAGAAATCAGCAGGCTAGCTGATTTTGACTGGTTGATTCTGACTTCGACGAATGGAGTAGATGCTTTTTTTGCTCGACTCCATCAGGCAGGTAAAGATAGCCGCGCGCTGGCAGGGGTTAAAATTGCGGTAGTCGGTCAAAAGACAGCCCAATCACTGCAACAGTACGGAATTACGCCTGACTTTATCCCGCCTAATTTCATTGCTGATGCTTTGGTTAATAATTTTCCTGGCTCCCCTGCTGGGCAAAGAATTTTATTTCCCCGTGTGGAAACAGGTGGACGGGAAGTATTAGTCAAAGAACTGACTAATTTAGGCGCGATGATCATCGAAGTAGCTGCATATCAGTCTCGCTGTCCAGACTCGATCGATCCCAATATATTATCAGCATTGCAACAACAGGATATCGATATTATTACCTTTGCCAGCTCCAAAACTGTCAAACATTTCTGTCAGCTCATTGGGACTAGTTTACCATCGGGCTGGCAAGACCAAGTTTGTATTGCTTCGATCGGCCCCCAGACTTCGGCTACCTGTAAAGAGTTATTCGGCAAGGTAGATATTGAAGCGACTGAATATACTTTGCTTGGGTTGATTGCCGCGCTAGAATTGGGTATCGCCAGAGTGTAAGTGAGACGCTAAAATCAAAGTATGGAATTTGAGTGGGATGAGCGAAAAAACCAAATAAATATTACCAAACATCAACTTGATTTTGCCGACGCAGCAAAAGTTTTCGGACTACCACTACGAATTTCGCTAGATCGACGGCAAGACTACGGAGAAGAACGATGGATTGGACTGGGAATGCTTGATGGGCGTGTTGTACTAGTAGTTTTCACAGAACCAGATCGGAAGACAATTCGGATTATTTCACTTCGCAAAGCTCTGCCTCATGAACGAAAATGTTATGAACAATACCTCAAAAACGAACTGGGATAAAGTTGACGCATTAACAGAAGCCGAAATTGACACATCGGATATTCCTCCCTTAACCGAGGAGTTTTTTACTGAGTCACGCTGGTGGAAGCCCATTTCATCATTGGATGTTATTGTTCAAATAGATCCTAGTACACTTGCTTGGTTTCAATCCCAGGGCGAGGACTACGAGCAAAAAATGGCTGCCGCGCTGCGAATTTATGCACAAGCGCATCAGGCTTGATGCAACACAATTACAGATATTTCTGGACGGCAATTGATTCTGGCTTGGGGTAAGCCAGTTGTCCCGACACCTGAGCTGACGTATAGCTGCGTCCCGCCAATAGTGTGGTGTCCAGTCACGTATTTCCTTGCCATGTGCGGTAATAATCTCGGCAAGAATGGAATTACGATTTGACCACCGTGGGAATGACCGGAAAGTTGTAGTGCAAATTTGTGGGTGGCGGCAGCTACATCTACAAAATCTGGTTCATGAGCGAGTAAAATATTGGTGCCGGATGGGGGTAATTGGGAGATTGTCAGCGGCAGATCTGCGAACTTAAAAAATACGTCATCGACACCAGCAATATTTAATTTATGACCAGCTTTATCGATCGAATAAACTGCATTTCTTAAGACATTAACTTGAGCCTTGGCAAGAGCGCGTTCGATCGGAATATGATCGTCTTTTTCCTCTCGATCATGATTGCCCATAATTGCTACAACGCCATCAACTGCTTTAAGCTGGCTGAAAGTTTTGGCAAGCATCGCTTCGGCTTTTTCAGGATGATCGGTGATGTAGTCCCCCGTCAGGGCAATCAGATCTGGATGTTGTTGATTGGCAATACTCGCGACTTTTGCTAACTGCTGGCGATCCATAATACCCGATCGAGCATGAATATCACTCAGTTGCACGATCTTATATCCTTCAAAAACTGGATCTAATCCGGCGATGGTAATATCGATCGTTTTCAGCTCAAACCAGCGAGGCTCGACACCGCGCCCATACACGCTAGTAGCAAACAAAATTGCGATCGCGACTAGCAAAAATTTACTCGATCTGTGTAATAGTTTCTGCCAGCGGTTCATCATGATG
>JANNBD010000402.1:0-7477 GCA_031385105.1 Chamaesiphon sp. OTE_78_metabat_374 | reverse complement strand
GGCTCCGCCAACATTCTTCAACCCAACCTACAGATCTAAAGCCTAAAGCCTAAAGCCTAAAGCCCAAAGCCTAAACTCAAGACGCTTTGACAATCTGCTGCTGTGGTAACATCGCAGTTTTACTCGATCCTCTGGCAATGCCAGGGTTTGACAGAGATCGCACCAATAGATGACGGTAAAGATCGCTGAGTTGAATTGCTACTCCCGTCCAGCTAAATTTTTGTTTAACCCGTGCAGAAGCTTGTTTGCACACCTTTCGTGCCCAAATTTCATCAGTCAAGATCCGTTCGATCGCGTGGGCAAATTTGGCGACATCATGGGGTGGCACCAGTAGCCCAGTTTCTTCAGAAATCACTGTAAATTTCAGACCACCGACGGCAGAAGCTACGACGGGAGTACCGCAAGCCATTGCTTCGATCGCTACCAAGCCAAATGGTTCATAGTGACTAGGGATCACGCAGACATCAGCAGCAGTATAGTAGAGGGCTAATCGATCGTGTCCAACCATGCCCACAAACTCAGTGTTAGCTGTCAAATCTAGTTCTGTGACCAGATCTTCAATTCGGCGACGCTCGGCTCCATCTGCCTCATTCGGGTCACTACCACCGACAACGAGTAATTTTAAGTGCTGAGGATTTATTTTTTCCCCCTGCTCTAGTTGTGCTCGTAATTCGCTAGTGGCACGAACCAGGGTTTCGATTCCTTTCCGTTTATCGAACCGTCCGACGTACAAGACGATTTTATCTTTGGCACTAAGCTTAAGCTGCTGTCGGGCTTCAGTTTTGGAGATGGGGCGGAACGTGGTGACATTGGTACCGCAAGGAATCACGCTGATCCTGCCACTCCGAGAAACTAGAGTTTTTAGATCCGCCTCTTCTTGAGGGCTGGTAGCAACGGTTGAGTGAGCGCGTTCGAGTAGGCGTTGCTCAACCTCCAACCGAGTTTGGGCGATGGCAGGGATCTCACTCACCGATTGATACTTGACAGCTCCGAGGGAATGATAAGTGTGAACTAGCTGAATATTTTGGAGCCGCTGAAGTTCTAATCCTACCCAGCCAGACATCCAGTAATTTGTGTGGGCTAGGGGATAAACTATTCCCTCTTGCTGCTGAAACTTTTGGAATGATGCCACAAATTCTGGCATGTATTGAAACAATTCATCGCGGGGAATGTAAGTTTCTGGCCCAGCAATCAGTCGAATCGTGCGGCAGTACTCAGAATGCTGGACGATCGTGGCATCCTCAGGATTGCTCTTGCGGGTAAACATATCCACTTGCCAGCCGAGTTTAGCCAAGGATTCGCCAACTTGACGAACGTAGACATTTTGTCCGCCAGCAGCATCTTTACCAATCTCTGCGGCGGGATCGCCATGCTCGGAAATCAGTGCAATTGCTTGACGAGTTGGAATTGTGGCACGAGTGAAGGCAAATGGTTGAATCGATCGAGTTTCAGGTGACTTGTCGCTAGTTTTAGCGGAAATTTTTCCTGTGAACATATCGGCACCTCTATAAAAAATTGACAATTGATACTAAGCAACCAGAACTAAGTCGATTTCACTGTCTGGAGTGGATTGAGTCAAGGTGTAGAGTCTGAAGTATTTGCTTCAAAGGGCTACAGCCTGTCGATCTCAACTTAATTGCTATTAAACTGGGGTTTGCTGTCTCTGGGTGAACGGTTTAAGTAACAACTAGGCTATTACAGGGCGAATGTAAATCACTGTAGCCAGAAATACGAACTCGACCGAAAATACCAGGAAACTTACTTTTACAGTCCCTTTCAACGGCATAAATCGCGGCGGATATCATCATCGCGAGTTCTAATAACTAACTCACTTTCTAACAGCGTGGACACCAATTCCATCGCTTCAGTTACTGGCAGTAGCAACCTTTTCAGCATAGGCGCAATCTGAGTAATTTTCATTATTATCCTCCTGAATACATGAGGTTATCTGCAAGCAATCATCGTAAACTCAGTTGAGCGTATTGTAATTGAACATCACTAGCTCAGTGGTCAAAACAATCTGATTGCTGCTAATAACTTGTTGAAAATATCTTGAATTAGCTTGGGCGAAAGCCCTGAAAGCTTTGTGCAGGAACGCTTGCTTGCGGTTGAACGTTGGTTTATTAGTTTTGCTCTACTCCAGTTAATATAACTTGAATTTAGTTGTACACTCTCGACTTCTCTAATTATCTTAACAAAATCTTCACAATTGATTTGATCGTAAAAATCAGGCTAAAATGCTCGAAGCTATAGCTTGAATTAAATCTAGCAGCTAGGTTGGGGACCAAAATTTAGGCTAGGTTTAGTATCGTCCGAATGTGTGTTTAGCTCTAAGTCATCCTTTTGATTTTCCTTGGCAAAAGTAATAACTGAATTGTCGGAGGTTTAACTGATCGCTATGCGAATAGTTGCCAAGATTGCGCGGTTCGCTTCCCATTTACCCATCTGCCCTTACCTCCTGTCTCGATAACGCCAATTATTTAATCTCGATCGCCCCTTGACAGCTACCCAAAGACCTGTGCTATATTAGATGAAGTTATGCAATGGGGTGTCGCCAAGTGGTAAGGCATCTGGTTTTGGTCCAGACATTCCGAGGTTCGAATCCTTGCACCCCAGTTAATTTAATGTTTCACAAAGACTAGCCAGAGTCGATTTACCAATACTCTGGCTGTTTTTCATGTTAGTCATAGGAATAGTAACGATATGAATGCTGCGCGAATTCTCGCCCTAGATTTTGATGGGGTAATCTGCGATGGGATGGCAGAGTATTGGCAGACGGCATGGCGGACTTATACCCAGGTGTGGCAACTTGACAGGTTAGAGCCATCTCCAGGAGTTGCTGAAAAGTTTCGGGAATTGCGACCGTTGATTGAAGTGGGCTGGGAGATGCCAGTGCTGATTCGGGCATTGACGCTGGGAGTTTCCACCGAGCGGATGCATAGTTCATGGCAACGAATCCGCGATCGAATCCTAGCAGATAGTCGGCTGAGTGGCGTAAAAGTCAGCCAGCAACTAGACATAGTTCGGGACAATTGGATCAAACAAGACCCAGCAAGCTGGCTCGCACTGCATCAATTTTATCCAGGGGCAATTGATACTCTAAAGTCCTTGCCTAGTCGCAAAATTCAGCCTGTAATTATCACTACGAAAGAGAGCCGATTTGTTTCTCAATTACTCCAAGAGCAGGGGGTGGAACTCGCCAGCGAGTTCATTTGGGGCAAAGAACTCAAACGGAGTAAAGTAGACAGTCTCAAGCAAATTCTCGATCGAGGAGTCAAGAAATCACCAACTGTGTGGTTTGTCGAAGATCGCTTGAGTACATTGTCAAAAATTGCCGCTCAACCAGAATTGGAGTCAGTCAAGTTGTATTTAGCTGAATGGGGTTACAACACCGTACCCGAACGAGAAGCCGCGCTACAACAGTCGCGGATTCAAACTCTCACTCTCGCAGATTTACCGACGCTCGGCGGTACGCCCAAAAAAGCGGCAGCTAGTAAAACAGAAGCAGTTGCAGTTGAAAGTTAAACAACCCATTTAGGCAATTACACAGCATACCATTTACTTGAAGATCCGCAGGGTTGATATCCTGCGAATCTTCGTTTTGTAGGCTAATTTGTCACAAAATCTAGCCTGAAGTTTTGGATTGGTGTCTTCAGTCTTTATACTGAACTTTCAGCCTAGAAAGCTGTTTCTCAGTGTGAATATTACTAAATGTTACGCGATCAAGATCTAAATTGGATTTACCAATGACAATAAGGCTTGATCACACATTTTAGATCGCACAAAAATTATGACTTTAACGAAACGTTGTATTGCCGAATTTTTTGGAACCTTTTGGTTGGTACTGGGTGGTTGTGGCAGTGCCGTACTTGCGGCAGCTTATACCGAGGTAAATACTCAAGGTGCGACTGATGCCAAAGCCGCAGCAGCAGCTTCATTAGGAATTGGGACAATTGGCGTATCATTCGCGTTTGGATTAACAGTCCTCACAATGGCATATGCGATCGGACATATTTCTGGTTGTCACCTCAATCCAGCGGTATCATTTGGTTTGTGGGCTGGTAAGAGATTTCCAGCCAAAGAATTATTGCCATATATTATTGCTCAAGTTGGCGGTGCGATCGTCGGCGCACTAATAATTTACTTGATTGCTTCTGGCAAGGCTGGTGGTTACACCCTCACAGGTACTGGCCCAATGGCAACAAATGGCTACGATCTTCATTCACCTCAGAAGTTCTCACTGTTTGCTTGCTTTATTACTGAAGTCGTAATGACTTTTATGTTCTTGATGGTAATCTTAGGTGCTACCGATCGCCGAGCACCACAAGGTTTTGCCCCAATTGCCATTGGCTTGATGCTGACATTGATTCACTTGATTAGCATTCCTGTGACTAATACTTCCGTAAATCCAGCTAGAAGTACTGGCCCTGCACTGATTGTGGCATTATTTGGGAAGACGGACTTATTTGCACAGGTGTGGCTATTTTGGTTAGCACCGATTTTAGGTGCGATTGCGGCTGGATTGTTCTACAACGCAATTTTTGAGGCATCCACAGAGAAGCAAGTCAAATCAGAACTGAGCGGCAATCTGTAAGTTAGTGAATAGTGAATAGTGAATAGTTGATAACTAATTTGAGAGAGCTGGGTTGATGATGGAAGTCAGCCCAGCTTTTTATTGTTTTAGCTACTCCCTTCCCACTCAAGAAATAGACGTTTGCAATTTTCACCATCCACTATCCACTATCCACTATTCACTACTCACTCACCACACTAGATGTCTAAGTTTTCACTGGGAAAGAAGTAGCTAGAAAGTCTAAGACTAATCGATCGAATTTAGCTGGATATTCTAGATAGGGGTGATGTCCACAGTTGGGGAATATAGCCAGTTGGCTATTTGGAATCCGTTCAGCGGCAATATAAGCGTGTTTAACAGGGATAATTCGATCGCGATCACCCCAGACAATTAATGTCTTTTGGCTAATCTGCGGCAGACTGGCGAGAATTGGTTGATAGACTTGAGGAATTACGCCAGCTAGATTAAAGTTACTTTGCCCCAGCCTGAGGATAACGTGATTGCGTCCAGGTATTGCAAAGATCGGGTAGCGAAATTCGATCCATTCTGGCGGTATGCTGTTGCCATCATAGAAATTAGATCTTAGCATTGCCGGAATCATCCATCGACCTGGGCGCAACAGGTTGACGATCGCAGGTAGAGTAATCAATCGAATCCCCAAACTAATCTCTGAGCCAAGCCCCATACTGTCTACCAATACTAATCGATCGACTCGATCGGGGTACAATCTAGTAAATTCTAATGCGACTCCCCCGCCCATTGAGTTGCCGATGAGCGTTGCAGTATCCAAACTCAGTGCTATCATCAAGCCGTGCAGGAACTGGGCTTGATCTGCGAGGGCATAATCTGCGTCTGGACAGTCAGACTTACCAGCCCCCACCATATCAAAGGCGTAAACCTGATGATGTTGAGCTAGGGTGGCAATGTTGTATAGCCAAAACTCGATCGATCCATTGCCGCCATGTAATAAGATGATCGCGCTACCTTGCTCACCCATTTGCCAATAGCGAGTATTAACACCATTTACCTGAAGATATCGATCTAATGGTGGTGTAATTACAGAATTAGTAGACATAAAATCACTTTCAATTTCCGTAGGGACGGGGAAAGGGCTTCAGCATATTTTGGGCTTGATAAATACTAAACGTTTGAATTATTACACCACCGCGACGAATGGGGATTTCACCTAATTTAGCTATTTTTTGAAAGTAACTAGGATAAATAGTTATAGCATCAAAATCAACCTTAGCAGTTTTAGTACTTAGATAAATTGCGTTTTTGCCCACCCATTGTTGGGGCTTCGACCAAAAGGCGAAACTTCGGAGATCAGCATCAAAACAAGTTATTGGCTTGCGAAATGTTGGCTCGATCGCCATCCCAATTTGTCCACCTAAATAGTAGCGATTGGTAAAGACAAAATCTGCATTTTTCAAAGCCAGATTCAACTTATTATTACTAACTAATCCTTGGCGAAGTTGCTGAATGTCAAAAATCTCAGTTGACGGATCAGTTGAAACTGGTAAGATGCCAAATATTGATGATTTACCAGTAGCTTGCAGCGTCCCTAAGGTAACATGAGATAGGGCGATCGATAGTAGTAACATCACCACAGCCAGAGATCCAAAGAACCATTTGTAGGGAATCCGCACAGCAGCATTGCGGCGTTCGATCGATAATCGTTCAGCTAGTAAAATCGTTGCAGTCCAATATCCGAGCATTGAAACCGATGGTAATAGTTGTCGATCTCCAGCGATGAAAGTAAATCCGAGAATCAATGGTAGTGAAACCCACAAAATTAATCCTCTTTTTTCTAATTCCCACTCATCTTTAAAGGGTCGATTGCCTATGAATTGTCCCCAGTGAATATTTCTGACCTGTTGAATAGAAGTCCGAATAATTGCCCACAGCAACGGCAATCCAAATGCCGGAAAGAGATAGAGTAGATCGATCGATAGTACTCCCAATAATCGATTAATTAAATACTTAATATTACCTGCTTGAAGCTGAACTGATGACCAGCTATGACTAATATTCCAAATTAGAATCGGCGAGATTGTGATCAGAAAAATGGCGATGCCGATCGAGAACCATTTCGATTTCAGGGCTGGACGGTAATTGTGACTAGATAGACAAAATCCGATTAAGCCCAAACCGAGAGTGAATCCATGATATTTACTCAGACAAGCTAATCCAACCGCAAAACAGAGTAAGGTTAGTCGAAAACTAGGACGATAACCCCGATAATCAAAAAATTCTTGAACGGCTAACCACAATGATATTGACCAGAAAAATAATAGTGGTGTATCTGGTGTACTTAATACCCCAAAAGCAATCTGAAAAATTGGAATGGCAGACGCGATCGCTAGGGTATTAATGGCAATTTGTAATGTATATAATCTGAGTGCAGCTAAGTATAAGAAAAGTAGTGAGCCAGTGTACAGTAGTAACGTCCCAATCCGAATCGTGAACTGAGAGACATGCCCTGTCAGCCATACGCCAATACCTGTAGTCAAAGTAACCAACGGCGGATAATCAAAATAGCTCAAATCGGGATGAAGAGTATAAAGATAATAATAGGCTTCGTCAAATCCAGGATTGAGATAGATGGAGATTACTAATCTTACTAAAAATCCAGCTAGTAAGATAATTAATGCCGTTCGATGATAATAGGCGGAAAAACTTTGATAAACTTGAATCGCCATGAATGGTTAGCTATTGAGAGGCATTAGGAAACTGGATCGATCCCCTGAAAATATTGTGGAATTACAAGATTATTAGTCTAGTTTCAGCCGTAGTTGGTGAGTGCGAGCTGAAATTGATACGGAAGATGCATAGTTAGAAATTTTACCGCGTTTGTGCAGATTGGGACAGGTTGGGTATTCTAACGATTGATATTAGTTAGAA
>JANNBD010000382.1:0-2463 GCA_031385105.1 Chamaesiphon sp. OTE_78_metabat_374 | reverse complement strand
TGCATCATGAGCAACGACTTCCAGTCGTTGTGACTCTATCCACTATCCACCAAATTAAACATCGATCGAATAGCTACTAAAATCCCGATCTACATGTTGTAGTCCAGTCTTCACGCCACTGCGCCGAATCCCGCCAGTGGTGATGTCAAAGCCGACAATTTCCCCACCCAATTCAGGAATAACTCGACAAGCGTAAAATTGAGAAGTCTCTGGTAAAAATACCTGTGGACTCTCTGCGGAAAAATCGAACAGAGAAGGTGCTTTAATGCCGTGCAAGCCGCCACTTTGTCCAGTACTGGGTGCAAAGTCATATTTTGCCCAGGAACTGTAGACAAGGGCATAATCATCCACTCCTGATCGATACAACTGCGGCACTTCCATCTCAGCATAGAAGCCAGGATGACAGATTGGCGGCAGGTATTCCCATTCCTCAAAACTATTATTTTTAGCTTTAAGTAAGGCAATTGCCCCTTTTTTGCCTAATGGTTTGGTGGCATCTTTTGCCGACAACAGCATATAGATCTGTTCCTCGTGGCGGAACAAAAATGGATCGCGCCAAGCGTGAATTGTCAGATCTTCGGGGACATGATTTAGCTCATATGGTGCCTGGGGCTGAATCCGAATGTTGGGAATCCGAAACCACCTGTCGAAACTTTGGATGTGATGCGTAAAGGCAACACCGATATTTTGAGTCATCCCATCATCAGTCGCTCGATTTCTGGATGTATAAAACATCAAAAATCCACCTTTGATTTTGAGAATATCGCCACTCCAAATCGAGGTATCATCCCACCCATGTGGATCTGCCCCGAATACCTTATCGCTGATCCACTCGATCGTCAAAAAGTCTTTGGTAGTCGCATATCCCACCTGAGAGCTAAAATGATGCTGATCCTCTGCGACCAGAGATCGCTCGGCATTGAGATAAAATAAATGGAAAATTCCGGTTTCTGGATCGTAGTAATACCAAAAGTCCCAGACGTGACGGTGAGGATGTTGGAGAGTCGGATAGCTAGGTTCTGGCGCGAGGGTGAGCATTTTCTACCAATTCAAAATTCAAGATTGGATGGTTAATTCAAGACAAAATGAGCGCAGTCAAGTTTCTTGCGAATAGGGCAAGAACTTTCGACTGCAACAATAGAGCGTAGCAATGGGATCGCGGGCACTGCTCACCAATTATTCAGCTTAAGAATAATGAATGATTTTGGCTTAATAAGTTTCAATTTCTGGTGAAATTTTATCTTGCGACTTTCACTGTATCTAGTCAATCCGTCATCTAGCCGATTGTCACAAGCAAATAAGTATATATGCTCATCAAGCAAAAAGCTTGAAACTAAATTACCTAGTCAACTTTTACCACATATTGAAAATTATTTGTAAATATAAAAATCAATATTTGGTGCAATCCTAAATTAGTAATTACCTGTGATATTTGTATCTAGCATTAAGCAACAAATTTAGATATTTTTAGCATACCCACTCGATCGCCACAACTGATCTATTTCTCAACCAGATTTTGAAAGTCTTTCTCTCCCCACACCCCCAGCCCCAATTCTCCTTCACAATATAAGTAGTGAGTAGCAAGAAAATGAATGAAGCGACAGTCTCTAATCATTGCCATCATCGTTGGAGTTATTTCCCTGCTTGTAGTGGGGACAAATGCCTATGGGTGGGTGTCAGTACATCGATCGATCCGCCTAGTCGATCGCAATATTCCACAGCCACCAGCTTCAGCCATCTTTGTGCCCAAAAACTCACCAGCAGCCGTCTCGCTAATCGCCAATTTTGATGAACTGGTAGACTTAAATAGTCTGGCAACACCTGCCGCTAAACACAGCACTGTCCGCCAAGCAGTCAAAAAATGGCAGCAGCAACTTGGAGATCGACTACACTTGAATTATAGACGAGAAATCGCACCCTGGTTAGGTGAAGAAATCACCGTTGCGATTACAGATCTAGATTTCGACAGATTGCCTCAAAATGGCTCTCAACCTGGATATTTAGCCGTCCTGAGTAGTCGCAATCCCGAAGTTAGCAATCGGCTCATTCAAGCCTGGTGGGATCGACAAATTGCCGACAACAGATTAAAAATTGAAACCTATCAAGGCATGAAACTTGCCGATAATCGCCGAGACAAGATCGCCAGCGCGATTGTGAACGATCGATATATCCTCTTTGCCAATCACCCCAAAGTCTTACGGCAAGCCATCGATAATCTTCAACCGCCACGTCTGAGCCTGCTCGATAATCCAGATTACCAGCAGGTAGTAGCCGCCAATAGTCATCATAAAGTCGGCATTGGCTACGCTCGTTTACCAGACTTGAAACATTGGCTGGGCAAAGAAGCTGGCGAAAAATATCCCGTAGCTGGCATCAATATTGGAGTCGATCGACAAGGCTTAATCGCCGATCTTTCACTGTATCCTACCACTCTTACCCCAACGGTAGCAGATCCAACGGCAG
>JANNBD010000336.1:0-5422 GCA_031385105.1 Chamaesiphon sp. OTE_78_metabat_374 | reverse complement strand
TTCCCCACGCTGGTGGGGGTGATCCGCTAGAGCCATTAGGCGAAAATCCTCAACCCGAACTCACGTTAATTAATTTAACGTAGACTAGATCGCACCTAAGCGTTTCAACACCTGTTGCGGGTTGGTATCCATTCGCCTCATATAGATTGACCGCTGAGGTTAAAACACTAGCCGTTTCGATCCAGATTTGATGATAGCCATGTGCCAGAATCGATCGTTCTAATTCCCCTAATAAGTGCTTACCCAACCCCTGCCCTCTGGCTTTAGCCATTAGGTACATTTTGCGGATTTCCACTGCCTTCTCGCCCCGATGAGGGTAGGGATAATAGGCACTTGTGCCAATGATTTCGCCCTCATTCTCAATTACCCAAAATTCACCACCATGCGCCAGATAATACTCCTCTACTTCTAGCACATCTCGATCGGCACCATCTGGTTCCCAACCCAATCCATATTCTGCCAGAGCATTTTTAATTACGTCCGCAGCCGCCTGTCGATCTGTCGGTTGCCACGATCGAATCGTATAATTTTCATATTGTCCCAGCATAATTAACGATTCACTATCCACTATTCACTATTCACTATCCACCGATCTAACTGTGAATTCTGGGTTCTGGATGAAGTGTAGACAGGATTTCACTCTCAACGATCGCAAGTTCAGCTAGACGAGACTGGACGATCGATCTGTCAAAATAAGTATCTGCGAGCAGCCAGTAAATCCCAAAGTGACGTGCTTCAGAAGCCATCAAACTGCGATAGAATGCGGCTAATTTTGGGTCTGGCAAATGTGCTCCGAGTAATCCTAATCGCTCATGGGAACGGGCTTCAATCAATCCCGAAATCAACAGCGCATCCAACATCCGATGGGGTTCTTGATGGCGAATTTGATTCATCATCTCCTTGCCATAGGGTGGCGCACTTAGGGACGAGAGCGGAATATTGCGCTGTTCGAGAATCTGGTTAACTTGCTCAAAATGCTCCAACTCTTCTTGAGCAATTGCTGTTAATTGACGAACTAGTTTGTGACTAGATGGATAGCGGAACATCATGTTGACGGCGGTTCCGGCTGCTTTTCGCTCACAATGAGAGTGATCGAGCAAAATTGTATCTACATTAGCCAACGTCTGTTCCAGCCAAGCGGTGGAAGTCGGTTGACACAAAATGTTCATTGTCGTTGTCGCGGTAGCAGCCATGTAGAGAAATTTAGTATTGGGTTTGACAGCAAGCATGACTGTAGCGATCGAAAATGAGTGCTTGACTTCTAATTCTAATTGGTTGAGAGAGCACCGGATCAATATGACCGAACAGCGGATTTTTACTAGTTCCGAGTTTTTCCAATCAAGCGCAGGAGATCCAATTCGATCAGTAATTATTGAGTCCCCTGAAGCAACAATTGTCGCCTGGTACATCCAGCCGCAGCAAGAAATTCCAGCACACATCCATCCACATGGACAGGATACCTGGACTATTTTAGCTGGACAAGGCGAATATTATTTAGATCGATTGGGTGTCACAACATCAATTGCCACAGGCGATGTCGTTATCGCACCAACTGGCTCCATCCACGGCGTATTCAACAATGGTGAAGAACCACTAATGTTTATTTCTGTCGTATCACCATCTACCGCCGGATATCAGCTTGTCGATCATTAATCGTAAATTTCCCCCAGTCCCCCAGTCCCACAGTCCCCTAGTCCCCCAGTCCCTATTCTCTGTAACAAAACTTATCTTTTTTCTAATCTTCGTCCCCAAATCCTCTAGGATCTGGGTTAGGTCATTCTAAAATTTAATTTCTACATACTTCTTCACAAACAAGCTACAAACAGGCGAAACGTTTTAATCTAAAAGCTGTGCTGGTTTTGCTAGTAACAATTTTCATTTATCGGGAAAACGAGATTAGACATCTCGATCGACCTACTTATTCAAATTTCGGTCGAGGTTGTGAGCAATATTGGTACTTGGCTGGAGATCCTCGGATTGACAACCGATCCCCAAATTTCAGACCCTCACAGAGGCGGGTGAAAAACCTTGACCTCACTCGATTAAGCTTAACAAAATATTCGGTTGGGAGATTTAAGATCTAATGGGTATCAAGGCAAGTGGTGGCAGTTCGCTGTCCCGTCCAAATCTATATCAAACATTGCCAGTTGCGACCATTTCGCAGGCTGAACAGCAAGATCGGTTCCCTGGCTTTGGCGAACTGACGGAGCTAACCAGCTACTTCAAGTCTGGAGCCAAACGGATCGATATTGCCAAAATCATTACCGATAAATCCGACTTGATTGTTTCGCGTGCGGCTAACCGGATTTTTGTCGGTGGATCGCCGATGGCATTCTTGGAAAAACCTGCAATGGTTGAAGCAGCACCAGCAAGGAGCTTTGCCAGTGGCACGGCGCAAAGTGCTAATACATTGGGTACTGTCACTTTTGTAGAAGAAAAGGGTAGCTTTTTTTCTAATATCACTTCTCTGTTTACAGCATCTGGTGCTGGCGCGATTCCCCAGGGGTTCCAACCAATTAACATCTCATTGTATGGTCCTGCAAATATGCAGAAATCCTTAAGGGACATGAGTTGTTTCTAGCGCTACATCACTTATGCGATCGTTGCTGGCGACCCAAATATCATTACGGTAAATACTCGCGGCTTGCGGGAAATCATCCAAAATGCTTGTTCGGTACCTGCTACCATCGTTGCACTTCAGGAGATGCGGGCTGGATCGATCGGTTATTTCAGCAAAGATCCAGAGGCTCTAGAAATCGTTAGTCAGTACTTTGAAGTCATGATTAATGAGTTCAAAGCTTCGGCACCAGCGAATAAACTGCGCCAGCGTCCTTCCGATGACCAACAAGGCTTGGAACTACCGCAGATCTATGCAGCAGCAGCCGAACGTCGCGTCAAGTATGCGATGAAACCAGGCTTGTCTGGAGTTGAAAAAAATGATGTGATCAAAGCGGCTTATCGCCAACTATTCGAGCGAGACATTACTCGCGCTTATGGCTTATCGGTTTCTGATTTAGAATCGAAAGTCAAAAACGGCGAAATCTCGATGAAGGAATTCGTCCGTCGCTTGGCGAAATCGCCGCTGTATCAGAAGAATTTCTTCCTGCCGTTCATCAACAGTCGGGCACTGGAACTCGCCTTCAAGCACATTCTCGGTCGGGGGCCATCTTCTCGCGAAGAAGTCCAGAAGTACTTTAGCATCGTTTCCGCTAAGGGGCTAAATGGGCTGGTAGATGCCTTGGTAGACTCCTCTGAGTACTCAGACTACTTCGGTGAAGAAACCGTGCCTTACCTCCGTGGTTTGGGTCAAGAAGCTCAAGAATGTCGTAATTGGGGTCCGCAACAGGATTTATTTAATTACAGCGCGCCATTCCGCAAGATTCCCCAATTTATCACCACATTTGCAGCTTACGATCGACCACTGGCAGATCAGCACGTCTACGGTTCCGGCAACGATCCGTTAGAGATTCAATTTGGTGCGATCTTCCCCAAAGAAACTCGCAACCCCAGCAAGTCGCCAGCTCCATTCGGTAAGAATACCCGCCGGATCCTGATTGCTCAAGGCCCTGGTATCAATAGCCAAGTCAGCAATCCTGGTGCCCGTGGTGTGACTCCTGGTACTCTGGGTGCAAAGATCTTCAAATTGGATCAACTTCCTGGTGGCCCTGGAATTGGTAAAATCGCCAAACCTGGACAGGGACGCAGTACTTCGTTCACCGAAGTCTCCACCCAAGCGGTAATTAAAGCAATTTACCTCCAAGTGATGGGTCGGGATGTCTATGAAGGACAACGCCTGAAAGTACAGGAAATCAAGCTCGAAAATGGCGATATTTCAGTGCGGGAATTTGTCCGCGCGGTGGCCAAATCCGACTTGTTCCGCAATACCTACTGGGCGAAACTCTACGTCTGTAAAGCGATCGAATTCATGCACCGTCGCCTGCTTGGTCGTCCGACTTACGGTCGCCAAGAGATGAACAAATACTTCGATCTTGCCTCGAAGAAAGGCTTCTACGCGATCGTCGATGCCATGATTGACTCCGCTGAGTACGTCGAAAGCTTTAACGAAGACATGGTGCCTTACAGTCGCTACCTCACCCCAGCAGGTGTCAGTGGTCGAAGTCTGCGGGCAGGTAGCATCGCTGATACTGGCGTTGGTACTGTAACCAAAAATCAGTCCACAGCTACCCCTCGATTTGTCGAACTCGGTGCAACTACAGGGGTACGTTCCCAGCCCGATATCGAATTTCGGATCAATCAAGGTGTCACCAAAAAACGCGAGCAAACCAAAACCTTCAAGCTTACCCAAGCTGGAGACAAGACGCAGCTCAAAACAGTCATTCGCGCTGCCTATCGCCAAGTCTTTGAGCGGGACATCGAACCTTACATCGTGGCAAACGAATTCCGCGCCCTCGAAAGTAAGCTCGGTAACTCCGAAATCAACCTCAAAGAGTTCATCGAAGGACTCGGTTGCTCTGGCTTGTACCTGAAAGAGTTCTACACTCCTTACCCCAACACTAAAGTCATCGAACTAGGTACCAAACACTTCCTCGGACGCGCGCCTCTAGATCAAGCGGAAATCCGTAAGTACAACCAAATCCTCGCCACCCAAGGTATCAAAGCCTTCATCGGCGCAATGGTCAACGGCATCGAATACTGCCAGACCTTTGGTGAAGATATCGTACCTTACAACCGCTTCCTCACCCTCCCAGCGGCAAACTACCCCAATACCCAAACCCTCTACAACAAACTTACCAAACAGGATAAGCAAGTTGTGGTACCAAGTTTTGACACGATCAAACCTCGGATGGATATGGCAAAACTCCCACTGACTGGTAAAGCGATCGCTGACAATGCCGCTGCTGCCCGCCAGAAGGAGTCTCAACTCGTCGCATTGGGTCGTTCCTCTAGTTTGACCATGAGCGAACCTAGCGTAGCTGTAACGGCGAATACAGCCCGTATCTTTCGGATGAACGCACAGATGAGCCAATCTGAAGCTACACTAGCGATCGAAGCACTCTACATCCAAATCATGGATCTCGGTACTGGTGAAATTCCAGCCCAGTTCCGTCGTCAGGACTTAGAAAGCCAAGTCCGCAATGGGGCAATTTCCACTCGTGAATTTGTCACTGCGTTAGCTACTTCGGCAGCTTATATAGATCGGTTCTACACCCCATATCCTACTGCCAAGGCGGTTGAATTCCTCTGCCGTCACCTACTAGGACGCGCCCCAATTGATCAAGCTGAAATCGCTGATTACACCAGTGCGATCGTAGAAAAAGGCTTTGTCGCTGCGGTAAACTCGATCGTTGATAGTGTGGAATATTCCCGCTATTTCGGTGTGGATGTCGTGCCTTATCATCGCTCTCCTTCCCTCTCCGCAGGCAAGTAGACAAAAACCCGACTTTTGGAAAAGTCGGGTTTC
>JANNBD010000359.1:0-4595 GCA_031385105.1 Chamaesiphon sp. OTE_78_metabat_374 | reverse complement strand
CGCAAACTGCCGTGGTTGCGTCAATATCAGCAAGCACAGTATCAGCGAGAATATCTAGCTACACTGAATTTGCAAGCGACTAGTACACCATTAACCCTGAATGAAGCAACGATTCAAGCAGATTTGACAACAGAATTGCATGGCGAGTTAATCGCGCTCAACTTATGGCAAGAAATCCTCGCCCGATCTCCCGATCATCCCCAGGCAAATTATCAAGTAGGTAAGGCTCTGATCGATCGGGGACACTTGAGTGGCTGTGCTTATTTGAAACGGGCAATCGAGCTAGATCCAGATTTAGTGATTCCTAGTTGTGAGCAACTCTATCGATTTCATATATTCCAGGGTGATGTAGATTCAGCAGAGATTTACCTCGATTGGCGACAACAACATTTGCCTAAACAATGGCGATCGAAACTAGAACGCAACATCAAAGACACTGACAAGTTTGTCGCCCACGATCTAGAGCCAGATTTAGTTGCTGAAATTTATCAAAAACTAGCTAGTTATCCAGCAATCGAAGGAGCATATCTAGTCTGTAAACCAATGCAGATATTTACTAAGCGACCACTTTATATATTAGGTCTTAAGCTTACCAATTCTCGACCGACTAACCCCCATCAAATCCAAGCTAACTTCAGCCAAGAATACGATCTTTGTGAACGATTGCGAATAGAACTCAATTTCGGCAAACGCTTAGTGATTGCTCCCTTCGACAGCCGAAAATCTAGATCCACTCACTATCAAGATTTAAAACTAATCGAAAGTATCCAAAAAATACCTAGTGCTAGCATTCTTCAAGTAACTAGTTAGGTGAACTTTTAGATACAGCTTAAATCCTAGCTGGTGGGCAGTGCCCATCCTACCCTACTACTATACTATCAACTAATTAAATGTCTAAGTTTGTGCAGTCACACTTCCTATCTCAGTGGTTAATAATTCAGATCTTTGGGTCGATCTTGTTTGTGATCGTGACTCAAACGATCGTTACTTGTCTAACGTTAATTTTTCAGATAGATAATCTAGTAGTAATCTCAATCATGAGACTATTAGCCTGTCTCCTAAGCAGTACGATTCAAGGCTATTTGCAATGGAGAATTCTAGTAAAAACAATCAAAACACTCAATCATAAGTGGATCTATACAGCCATAGTTGGATTGCCCATTAATATTTTAACTTGGGGACTAATTCACCTCGGTATCAAAGCACTTGTATTGGATGCAGACGGCACTTCACTGATTATTTTGGCGATCGTTGGTGGTGTCTGTGGTGGTATTAACGGACGGATTGTAGGCAACTGGCAAAAGTCTTTGTTCAAGCAACGTCTTTATTGGCGATCTCTTTGGCATGACTGGGATCGAGAACAGTTACTCGCAGGCGCACTTAGTGGAATTGTCACCGCAGTGATGATTATTAGCACGGTGTTTTTAGCTGGTTCAAGCTGGATCTCTTCACCTGTAGCTGCATTGATTTGTTCGATCGGTTTAGCTTCGATCTCTCAAATTATGTATGGACTAATTGTGGGTGATACGATTCAAGATGTGTTTAAACAGGCTAAATTAATTAAGTGAACTATATCAAGCTATATTTGCTAGTGTTTTAGTGGATGGTGAATGGTGGATAGTGGATAGTTTTAGTATTTAGAATTAAGTTTAGAGGCTGTTAATAACTCTCTAGCAAATTCGATCGCTTCATCTGAGGTAGATATTTTGCCGACAATTCGTGCTAGTTGAATCTCAGTTAGGAACTTGCCAATCAGTGGCGATGGTGTAATTGAAAGAGATCGAATCAAATCGTGCCCACTAACCAGTGGCGTGGGATGTGCTACCTGACTATGAGGATCGAGATAGCGATCGATCAGATCTACTAATCTTACTAATTCAACGCCAGTGGCAATTGCCAGCACAATTAGTAAAGGGAAATCATTTCCGACAGACTTGAACCAAAAGTATTGTTCTGTTAAAGACAGCTCTGATTGTAATAGTTGCGGTAAGTAATTGATGATATTAGTTACCACCTGAATTTCTGCTGAACTAAATGCTAATCGCAGCAGTTGCTCAGTAGCTAATTCTAGCTGGGGTGATAACAGGCTAGTTAATTTACCGATCGATCTGCGAGTAGTCGAAATTGTATCGCGGACAGGTCGCTCTAGCTCGATTGCTAGTGTAGGATAATGCTGCTTAACTAACTCAAAAGATCGATCGAATTGAGCCAATTGGTTTTTAAAAGCTATGTCTACAGGTATTTTTAGCCAGCCTGACAGTAGTTCATTTTCGATAGTTGCAGCCAACCACTGGCTACTATTAGGTGTCTGCAATAGGTATCGTAATTCCATCAGCACCCTTTCGGCGGCAACCGTAGTCAACAGCGGAGCTAACTCCCGAATTGTGTCGTGAGTATTTGATTCGATCGTAAAGTTGAGCTGTGCCGCCTGACGATAAGCCCTGAGCAGCCGCAACGGATCGTCAACTAAGTTATGCCTCCGAACCATCCTAATCATGCCCTGCTGGATGTCCTGAGTGCCATTGAGGGGATCGATCGTCTCGCCAGTCTGAAGATCATAAGCGATCGCATTTAAAGTATAGTCTCGGCGGTTCAAATCCTGGATAATACTAGCCCCATCCTGCTGGGCAATATCTACCGTCATACCTGGAAACACTACCCGCGCAATCTGACGCTCGGCATCGAGTAAAACAAATCCCGCTTGATATGCTGTAGCCAGCTTTCGTGCTACCTCAACGGCTCCAGTTGGAATCACTAAATCTAAATCCAACTCTGCCCGAACTCGCCCCAATAATCCATCCCGTACTGCTCCACCAACCACATACACTGGTTTCGGCAACAGATTTAGGTCGAATGGTAGATTCTCTAAAAATTGCATAAAATACAAGAGACGGTTAGTCCCTAACCCCTAAAATTTTATGTGTATCTGTATCAATTGCGAATATGTCGATCAGTGTACGACTTATCATGCAGTCGAAGCACAACATCATCAGCCTCATCTCACCGCTTTGCCAGACTTTGAGGCTAACAGCCCCAGCATCAATGTGAATATCCGCACTCACGACGATGGCGTTGAGATGGAATGGGATGTTGTTGGTTGTCAAAGTTTCTCTAAAGATAGCGGCAAATGGTCGCGCTTACGTCCAGGGGAGCTGATTCCAACCTAGTGGTTTTTGGATCGGCTCCGCTCACCAACCGAGAGATATTGTAGGGTGGGCACTGCCCACCATCTAGGTTCTACGCTTTCTCTCGTAGCTCTGAAATTTTGGCAACTCTGCCATCAACTGTGTCGTAGGTTAATTCAATGCGGAGACAATTATCTGGTAAATATGATAGTCGCTCTGCCCATTCGATCGCGACAATTCCTGGTTCTGTTTCCAATCCTAGCCAATAAGACTCCAAATGGAGATCGTCAACTTCTGCATTGGTGAGACGATACAAATCCAGATGATATAGCGGCAACCGACCGCTAAAATATTCATTAATAATCGTAAACGTCGGACTGACGATCAGATCTTCAATATTCATACCCTGGGCTAATCCCTGCACCAAAGTAGTCTTACCGCTACCCAAATCGCCCGTTAACAATAATACGCTCCCCGCTGTCAAAGCCCTACCAAGATCCATTCCCAGCATCTGGGTAGCACTCGCATCTGGTAACTTGACAATCCGCTCAGTCATCTTAAATTTGATTCTAAATTATCAAGTCTCCCAGTCCCCTAGTCCCCCAGTCGCCCCGTCTCCCAGTCCCCATCACGCCGACTTAGTTCGATCGAGTGGTGTCACTTTACCACTTCGCTGGGGCGCAGATTCTTGAGCGCGGCGGTAAAAATGAATGAGGGCTTTTGCCAAACGGCGGGAATTGTGGCGTAGATAGCGAGTAGTGGTATCTTCTTCCATCACATTAACCGAAAAGATACTTCGTCCCAATTGTTTCACATCATCTCGATCGAGCAACACTGGATAGGAATTTTCCTCGGCGTAGTTTTGGAGACAGCCTGCTGAAGGCGGATTTCGCTGAACTAATACGGCATCAAATAATTTTTGACCGCAAGCCCTGTCGATACTATCGATGTGATCTGCGACTGTATAGCCAGTCGTCTCTCCAGGCTGAGTCATGATATTGCAAACATAAATGCGGGGGACATTCCGCGCCGCAATTGCTGCGGCGATTTCGGGTACTAGGAGATTGGAAATCACGCTAGTGTATAGACTACCTGGCCCCATAATAATATAGTCCGCTTCCTCAATTGCGGCGATCGCCGCAGGTAGGGCTGGTGGGTTGGCAGGAGTACAACCAATATCGACAATTTGACCATCGCAGGAGCCAATATTTGATTCACCCTGGACAATCTGTCCGTCGGCTAGTTCCGCCCAGAGAGCTACATCCGTCAGCGTCGCAGGGAGTACTCGCCCGCGAATTGCTAATACCTTAGAGCTTGCAACTACCGCCCGCTCCAAGTCGACAGTAATTTCAGACATCGCTGTCAAAAATAAGTTAACAAAGATTTGTCCCATCAATACATCGCCAGATTAAAATATATACTGAATCAATTCTGTCAATAGCTTTTCTTCTTAAGCCAACTCCGCAATGG
>JANNBD010000292.1:0-10547 GCA_031385105.1 Chamaesiphon sp. OTE_78_metabat_374 | reverse complement strand
GGTGCATGGCCTGTAATCGGCATTTGGTTCACATCTTTGGGTGTATCCACAATGGCGTTCAACCTCAACGGTTTCAACTTCAACCAATCAGTTGTAGATGCACAAGGTCACGGAATCAACACCTGGGCTGACATCATCAACCGTGCGAACCTCGGTATGGAAGTAATGCACGAGCGCAACGCTCACAACTTCCCTCTCGACTTAGCTGCTGGTGAAGCTACTCCTGTTGCTTTAACTGCTCCTTCCATCAACGGTTAATATCCGCTTGATTTAGAGAGATTCAAAACCCCCCTCACTGCTTGCGGTGAGGGGGGTTTTTGCGTGGGGTCAGAAACCCGACTTTTAGGAAAAAGTCGGGTTTCTTGCTTAGTAATAATCTCCCTAAATGCTCAATGCCGCCTTAATTTTGGCTAGTGCAGCGGCTTCTCCTGTACTCACTTTCTGGCTACCAGAGCCAAATAAACCGCTACCTGCTGCATTTGCTACTGCTTCAGCGCAGGCATAAACGAACTGCTTGAATTCTGTCACTTCTGCTGGCGTAGCTTTGTCACCGATTGCAGCTACTGCAAAATCTACTGAGGCGATCGCTTTGGTGACTACGACACCAGATTTGACATCTTCGGCAGTAACGTCAGGCTTCTGCCGCTTAATATCACCGCTAGTTAGCACCGCTTCTGAAAAAACTGATTGAATAATCGAGTTACTAGGATATTTCTTGGCTGCACCGACGATTTCTTTGGTGAGGGCAACTGCTTCGATCGCACTGGAGATAATCCCCATATCCGCCATTGCGACTGCCATCCCGATCGACATGGGAGCATTAGCGATCGCGCTCAGTTCCGCTGGTGTATATGTTGTCATAATAATTTTTAATTACTAGATTTAATCAGACCAGATGTATTATAGCAGTTGCAAATTAATTACTAATCATCATCATTAGAAAATTCACATAGCTGTCGTACCCGTTGGCGTAGCCTCTGCCTTAGCAGAAGAGCCTCTCCAACGGAGAATCGAGTCCAAAATGCGATCGACATTTTATGGGTGCAGATTCCTGGGTAAAATAGATCTAGCAGTTGCCATCATGTTTGTGGCACTGTTAGCATATTCAATTTTCAGGAAACAGTCATACCGATGTCTAACGCCGAACAGCCAGAGAAGATTTATCTACCCAAAACCAGCGAATCGGAAACCCTCAAAAAAATTAGACACACTACCTCCCACGTCATGGCGATGGCGGTGCAGAAGCTGTTTCCTAAAGCTCTGGTGACGATCGGCCCGTGGATCGAAAATGGGTTCTACTATGATTTTGATAGTCCTGATGCCTTCACAGACAAAGATCTGAAGTCAATTCAACGGGAGATGATCAAAATCATCAATCAGAAATTGCCAGTCGTGCGCGAAGAAGTCAGCCGCGCCGAAGCTGAAGCCAGAATTAGTGCCGTTAACGAACCATATAAGCTAGAAATCCTCGCTGGATTGCAAGAACCGATCACTTTCTATCATCTCGCTGATAAGTGGTGGGATCTTTGCGCGGGGCCACATCTGGAAAATACTGGAGACATTCACCCCAAAGCCTTTAAACTCGAAGCAGTGGCGGGTGCCTATTGGCGTGGCGATGAAACCAAGGCGCAACTGCAACGGATCTACGGCACCGCCTGGGAAACCCCCGAACAGCTCGCCGAATACGAACGCCGCAAGGAAGAAGCCCTCCGCCGCGATCACCGGAAACTTGGTAAAGAATTAGGCTTATTTATCTTCTCAGAATTGGTCGGCCCTGGTTTGCCCCTGTGGACACCCAAAGGCACAATTCTGCGGAGTACTCTAGAAGACTTCCTCAAAAAAGAGCAAACTAAACGGGGCTACTTACCTGTAGTTACGCCCCACATTGCCAAAACCGATCTATTCATGAAGTCGGGACACAGGCAGAAGTACAAAGAAGATATGTTTCCAATTATGGCGGACAATCTCGAAGATATTGCGGCGGATAATGGCTTTGTAATGAAGCCAATGAACTGTCCATTTCACATTCAAATTTATCAAAGTGAACTGCGTTCTTATCGTGATTTACCGATTCGGTATGCGGAATTTGGGACGGTTTATCGGTACGAGCAATCGGGAGAACTCGGCGGTTTAACTCGTGTGCGCGGCTTTACAGTGGATGATTCGCACCTATTTGTAACTCCAGAGCAGTTGGATGAGGAATTTTTGAATGTAGTCGATCTGATCCTCTCGGTATTCGAGAAACTTCGGCTGAAAAACTTCAAAGCACGCCTAAGTTTCCGCGATCCAGCTTCTGATAAATATATCGGAACTGATGATGCTTGGAATAAAGCCGAGGGTGCAATTAGCCGCGCCGTGGAAAAGCTAGGGATGGATCATTTCATCGGCATTGGTGAGGCGGCTTTTTATGGCCCTAAACTCGATTTTATCTTCAGTGATGCACTCGATCGAGAGTGGCAACTAGGTACCGTCCAGGTAGACTACAATCTCCCTGAACGGTTTGAGCTAGAATACATCGACGAACACAGCAGCCGTCAGCGTCCGGTGATGATTCACCGCGCCCCCTTCGGCTCCCTTGAACGGTTGATCGGGATTCTAATTGAAGAGTATGCGGGTGATTTCCCCCTGTGGATGGCTCCAGTGCAGATGCGATTGGTGCCTGTGGCTCAGGACTTTATTCCCTTTGCCAAAGAAGTCTGTGCGAAATTAGTTGCCCTCGGCGTGCGGGCTGAAGTCGATACCAGCAACGAGCGACTCGGCAAGATGATTCGCAACGTGGAGAAGGCGAAAATCCCCGTTGTCGGCATTATTGGCGGTAAAGAGGTAGAAGACAACACCATCAGCATTCGCACCCGAATCGGCGGCGAATTAGGGGCAATTGGTGTTGAGGAAGTGGTGAAGAGAATTGTGGATTCGATCGCCAATTTTAGCGATTTCTAATCCTTAGGAGTGAGCCAATCTAAATTTGGCTCACTATTTTTGAAGTTAAATCAAATTTGGGAATTCACTGATTCCCTGACAAATAGCGGATCGATTCGGCGGAAGGTGAGACTGATTCTACCCTCTAAAACATTTGCACGTTTGATCGCATGACTCCAGAATTCTTGGGTGCGCTGACTCATGTACAGCAACGAGCCATGAGCCAATAGATATTGGAGCCGTTGGGAATAGTCTGCTGTCGATCGAAAGGATAATTTTCGTTCCACACCTAATGAAATAATGATAATCTGGGTACCAGCTTCAAGATTATCGATTTCGTCGGAGTGGAAGCCCATCTTATCGCGTCCATCCTGGTAATAGTTAATCAAACAACTATTTGGTTCAAAGCCTAAGGTTTGCTGCAACCGCGCACAGAGCGGCAGGAGTAGCGAGTGCATTGGCTGGTACTCATAAGTCAAGCCAGAATAATTGTAAGGTAGTCCATAACAGGCAGTCTTGCGCGCACTGATCCGCAGATCCCAGTCGATCTGATCGCGTAAGTGGCTGTATAGTTCGGTGGCTGCGGTAGCAGAGAGGTAGTCAGGTTGAATCGTAACTTCGGGCTGAATCATTATTCGATCTTCGATGGATGCCAGCCGGATTGCAACTGTGCTTACTAATTTTACCATCAGCCATCAAATCTACGGGCTGTCGGTGGTGGTAGTCGCGCCGAGTGATGATCGATCGTTCAGCATCACAAAACTGATAACAACAGCCTCAGCGGTTAGAAACCGCTGCTCTGCGAAGGCAGACGCTCCGCGAACGGATTGCAAAGTCCGCCTACGCGGACTAGTTAATCAGTCCGCGTAGGCGGACTTTGCAACACTAGCCACGATTTTAATCGTAGGCATTCTATGTAGGTAGCAACTTGGGTTAAGTACCATAACTATCCACTATCCACATCGATCGATATAAGATCACCCATTTGGTAGATGCCTCGATCGATTAGCAATTGATAGGATTGGTCTAGCGAGATCAGTAAATTAGCTAATTTTATTTAGCCTAGTTTACTCAATCAATCTAGCCCTCATAAACATATCAATCAACAGATCTACCATGACAAATCTAGGCAAAGGAATTTCTACTCCAATTATTGATACTCCAACAGCACAAGAAGACCGTAACCGCTGGCAATGGGGTTTCACACCCCAAGCTGAGAACTGGAATGGTCGGTTTGCGATGATTGGATTTATGGCGATGTTAGCTACTGAACTAGTTTCTAACCAGGGCGTTCTGCACTATTGGAATATAGTTCAAACGGTAATTCCACCAGTTCAATAATTTCAGCTATGACCTCAGGGTGCAGAGTCCGCCAATGCGGATTGAAATATTCATCCATGCGGACTTTGCATCATCAGCGGCGACTTTAGTTCTAGAAAATTTTATCCACCGACTCGCTAGAGGAAACTGAATTGAACAATCACTCATTTACATTTTATGGATTTGCTTTCTTTGGAATTATTCTGGCCAGATATTTTATCTTAGCTGGAGGAACACATCTGTTTTTGTATGGAGGATTCAATCAGTCCACACAGCCAGTTAGAGAGGGTGAAATTGTTGGCGGTAGCGGAGCGTTTGCCTGTGCCTCCGGCAGGCTAACGCCAAATGCAATAGCCTCTCCTTTGGAGAATCGACGGAGATTACCGCCACCGTGGAAATCAATTAGGCGGGATATTAAACTCTCGGTTTTGTCATCGGTGATCTTTGCCTTAGCAGCAGCTACAATCGTTTGTGCCTATGAATTAGGCATTACCCGCTTGTATGCGGATGTCGATCGATACCCGCTGTGGTATTTGGTCGTTAGCTATGTTTTAGCGATCGTTTTGCAAGATACCTACTTTTACTTTTTGCATCGATTATTCCATCACCCCTTGCTATTTCGCTGGTGGCATCAAGGGCACCATCGCTCAAATCAGCCAACTCCCTGGACATCATTTGCCTTCGATCCGCCAGAAGCGATCGTTCAATCCCTATTTTTAGTGGCAATTATCTTCGTAATTCCGCTGCACTTAATTACCGTTATTGCCATCTTGATCACGATGACAGTCTGGGCAGTAGTCAATCATTTAGGCATCGACAGATTACCGATCAATTTCCCACACCACTGGTGTAGTCGCTGGTTTACTGGACCAGCCCACCATGCCGTTCATCATCGTCATTACGCACTACATTACGGGCTATATTTTACATTTTGGGACAAGCAGCTCGGCACCCAATCTCCTAATGATGGTCAGAAGCTTGCCGAAGTTGCTCATTAAATTAATTGAGAATTGAGAATTGCGGATGCGCGTTCGTCGGGTTTCCCGACGGTTTAGCGCACCAAGCAGAGAATTGCGGATGCATTTACCGCACGGGTTCCCCGTCGGTAAAAATGCACCAAGCAGAGAATTGGATTATTAGGGTGGGGTCAAATCTCCATCCTAATAACAATCCACCTAAAGGTGGGGGATTTAAACCCCTGATCTTCGTTGAAAAATCACCTAAAGTTGTAAGCTGATTAAATGTGATTACATTTAATCAGTTAAACAAGCTGGGTCAAACGGATATTTGCCCAAGAGCCAATCAATTATTTCTTGGCTATAGGCAGTTTTAAACGGTTCATATCGATCGATCAATTGATTTTTTCTAGCTGTACTCAACTGTTCTAACCCTTGATCTTGAAAGGCTGCCACATCTTCCACTAGGTATGTGGCAAAGACTTCACCACCAAGGGCGCAAGCTGTTGAGAATAGAGAGCTATTCCCCGTTAAAGTCATCAACGGAATCTGAGACAAGTAAGCTTGATTCATCGGATTAATTGCCTGTCCTGCGGCATTTGTCGCCAGATGTGCCGCAGATTCACCAAATGGTCGGAGATGTAGAAACTGGCACAGCTTGGCTCCATCATTGACCGGATAATTGTCCCAAATCACGGGTTTGCGTCCCAATTGTGCCGCGATCTGTTGCAGATGTGCGGCGGGATAAGTCGTAGAACAAACTTTTTCACCTGTCCAGAAAATATCTACAGCAGGATCTAACAGTTGACCAAGGGTTTCCAGATAAAGTGAGGGGCGATCTCCAAATACCCGATCCAAGACTGGATCGGTGGAATAATAAGTCGGACACATGATGAAGGAGCTAGCCGTGCTTTGTGTCATGATTCTGTGGGTCACATCTGCTTGAATTTGGGAAAGTCGTGGAAAATCACCACGCATATCGTCAAACAGAATGGCTAAAATATCCGGCTGGAGTTGATTGATCGATCGAATTTTGGCATCTAGTTTCGCCTTGCTCTGGTCATCAAAGTTGTGATGAATGTCTAGGGGCGTAAGACCGATCCCCCAGGCTACTTGAGCTTGCTGGTAAACTTGACTAAGCTGCTGTAAATTAGCGTATTCTAAGGCTGGCCAAGGCTCTGACCATTGGCGGCGCAGATATCGATCTGCTTTGGGTGCGTAGAGATAGTACTGATAGTTGTTTTGCTTGAGGAAGCTGGCGTAGGCTTGGCGAGTTTGCCAACTCCACGGGCGACCAAAAAATCCTTCGATAATGCCACGGCTAAAATTTTTGACTGTACTATTCATGCTGTTGGAGATTCAAGATATTGACACCCGCGTTTTTTAAAGTTAAGTTAATTATAACGAACGTTTGATATAAGATAAATGCCCAAGATAGTCGATCGAGAGCAATACCGCAAGCAACTACTAACAGAGAGTTTCGAGCTATTTGCGGAGATCGGTTACAGCAAAATCACTATGCGTCAACTAGCCAAAAAGCTGGGGACATCAACGGGAACGCTGTATCACTACTTTCCGAGTAAAGAAGCGATGTTTTTGCAACTAGTGGAGGAACTGTCCCAGCAGGACATCACCAATTTTCTGAGTCAAGCTGAATTGGTACCCGCAGATATTCGATCGAGAGTTAAAGCAATCATGGATTTTATCAAGGAAAATCGAGAGTACTTTTCCAAGCAATTGAAGATCGGGCTAGATTATTACCAACAGCAACAGGGCACAGAAGATGCTTTGGTAGATGGTTTAGGGCGATCTTATATTACTATCTCCGAGCAATTAGATCAAGAAGCGATCGAAGCAATTAATAATTATTTGCAGATTGACAATTACGCGATCGGTGAATTTATTCTGATATTTATCAATGGGCTGTTGCTTTGTCAACTTTATCAACCAAATTTCAAAAGTTGGGATACTCAAGCAGAAATTTTGATAGAGGCGATTGTCTTGATGAGTAATAAATAACAAGAAATGTTTAGAGTTGCTGTTATTTAATCTATGATTAAAAATCCTAGTTACTAATTATGAATCCGATCAAGCAAATTAAGCAAAAGCCGATATTAATCGGAGGGATTATCACTGGTACATTGGTAAGTTTGGGTTTGCTAGGATGGGGGGTGTCGCAATCTATACCAGCCAAAAGTCAAACTTCTACTATTAAAGCAGCTCCACAGCTAGCCAAACAGATTGTAGCTTTGGGCAGATTAGAGCCTGCTGGGGGCATCGTCAAACTGTCAGCACCACTTGCTTTGGATGGCGATCGAGTAAAGGAATTGCGAGTAGAAGAAGGCTCTAAAATTCGCGCTGGACAAATTATTGCGGTGTTAGATTCAGTCGATAAATTACAGGCGACATTAATCTATGAACGGCAACAAGTCGCGATCGCTCAAGCCAAGTTAGCCCAGATTAAGGCTGGTGCAAAATCTAGTGAACTTATGGCTCAACGGGCGACGATTTCGCGGACTAGAGTTCAAATTGAGGGCGAAAAAAATACTCAACAAAAGGCGATCGATCGGATTAAGGCACAATGGGATGGAGATCGAGCCGCTCAACTAGAATCAATTGGCAGAATTGAGGCGCAATGGGCGGGAGATCGAGCCGCTCAATCAGCCGCAATTGGTAAGTTCAAAGTAGAATTAGCTACTGCTCAATCGGAATTGAACCGCTACCAACAATTAGCCCAATCAGGGGCAATTTCTCAGTCCTTATTAGATAGTAAAAAGTTGGCTGTCGCTAGCTTTGGGCAGCAACTACGGGAAGCTGAAGCGATCCGTGCCAGGATCGAAAATACCAGCAGCAGACAACTCAAAGAAGCCCAGACAGTGCTATCGCGGATTCAGAATACCAATCGCCAGCAATTGCAAGAAGCTGATGCTACCCTCGCCAAAATTCAGGGTACAGGCAAAGGGCAAATTGTCGAAGCCCAAGCAAATCTCACCCGCATCGCTGAAATTCGCCCCGTAGACATCCAAGCTGCCCAAGCAGAGGTACAGAGTACAATTGCAGCTCAAAACCGCGCTCAAACTGAATTAGAGCGAGCCTATATTCGCACGCCTACCGCAGGCAAAATTCTCAAAATCAATACTCGAATTGGTGAAAAAGTCACTGATAAAGGGATTGTCGATCTGGCTCAAACGGATGCAACAATTGCAGTTGCTGAAGTATATCAAACTGATATCGATCGAGTCAAACTTGGTCAAAAGGCGACGATTACTAGTCAAGCTTTTAGTGGCGGATTAAATGGTGTAGTCGATCGAATTGGCTTGCAGGTAAATCGTCAGAATGTATTTAGCGATCGACCTGGTGAAAATCTCGATAGACGAGTAATTGAAGTCAAAATCAAGCTCGATCCTAATGACAGCAAACGAGTATCGAATTTGACAAATTTACAAGTTCAAGTAGCTATCTCAAAATAAGCAAGCATATGTATTAACTAATTAAATATAAAATATCATCCACTATCCACTATCCACCATTCACCAACTTGAAACATATACCATTATCCTGGCTCCAATTAATCGAACATAAAAGTCGGCTGGCGATCGCTATTGCCGGAATTGCTTTTGCCGATCTACTGATCTTTGTACAGCTAGGATTTCAAGATGCACTTTATGATTCAGCAATTGCTCCTCATCAAAACTTGCAAGCAGATTTGGTAGTGATTAATCCTCACTTTCAAAGCTTAATTTCAGTCAAATCTTTTCAGCGGGACCGCCTATATCAAACATTAGGGTTTGATGGTGTCAAGTCGGTTAACTCGTTGTACATTGGTGCCGGACTGTGGCGCAATCCTGTGACTAGAATCGATCGAGCGATCTTAATCTGGGGTGTCGATCCCAGTCAACCAACTTTTGCTTTTCCTGAAGTCCAACAAAAACTGGACAATATTAAATCGCTCAATCGAGTTTTGTTCGATCGAGCTGGGCGGCCAGAATATGGTGATATCGAGAAAGACTATCAGGCAAAAGGAGCATTTGAAGTTGAGGTAAATAGTAAATTGCTAACAGTAGAAGGCATTTTTACCAATGGGGCTTCATTTGCTGCCGATGGGAATGTAATTACAAGTGACTCTACTTTTCTGAACTTGTTTCCAGAGCGCAAGCGGTCGAATATTGACGTTGGTTTAATTACCCTCAAGCCTGGTGAAAATCGTAAATTAATCCAGCAAGCAATTGCCACCAGTATGCCAGAGTTACGGGTCTTGACGATCGAGGAATTTGCAGCAGCAGAAAAAAACTATTGGGAAAGCCAAGGTGCGATTGGCTTTATTTTTACTCTGGGCGTAATTGTTGGTTTTATTGTGGGAATTGTGATTGTTTATCAAATTCTTCATACTGAAGTATCCGATCGATTGCCGGAATATGCCACCCTCAAAGCAATGGGTTACACCGATCGATATTTATTTGGGATCGTGCTGCAAGAAGCTTTAATCTTGGCACTGTTGGGATTTTTGCCGGGGATGGCGGCTTCGATGGGGCTGTATCAAATCGCTCAATCAGCAACACTGCTGCCAATTGTGATGAAAGTAGATCGAGCTATTTTTGTGCTAATCTTAACCGTCATCATGTGTGTGAGTTCTGGCTCGATCGCGATCCGCAAACTGCAAGCTGCCGATCCTGCGGACTTATTTTAAATAGTTATGTCTTCCACTTCACTTCCGGCTGAAATAGTTCAACTAATCGATAAATTACAATTGCAGCCCCATCCCGAAGGTGGCTTCTATCGTGAAACTTGGCGATCCGATCTATGTTTACCCCAATCGATTTTACCAGCCGAGTATACGGGAAATCGATCGGCTGGCACCTCGATTTTATTCCTCTTACCTACGGGTCATTTTTCGCGGTGGCATCGGGTGCGATCTGCCGAACTGTGGTTTCATCAAGCGGGAGATCCGCTAGAGCTAGTGATGACGGAGACTCTAGACGGCGCGTCACAAACCATTCAGCTTGGTCGAGATTGTGCTTTCCAAGCCGTTGTGCCGCCCAACTACTGGCAAAGAGCAACCCCCGTTCCAGGCGCAGCCGGATACGCGCTGGTGGCTTGTGTGGTGGTGCCTGGGTTTGACTTCGCCGATTTTGAACTGATTGCGGCAAGTTAACAAATTAAGCAGCACTGAATTTTGCCATCCTCTGGTTGATTGGCACAAAAAGATCTAATTTTTTGTGTAAAGATATCCCGTCTGATTACCATCAGGCTGGTATCGTAGTGACAGGGCAAATGAGATCGCCGTGGAATTTTTTAGAATTTAAGAGGTTGAGTGATGGCAACAGTGGCAACAGGTGCATTGCTATGGCAGCG
>JANNBD010000287.1:0-3534 GCA_031385105.1 Chamaesiphon sp. OTE_78_metabat_374 | reverse complement strand
GGGTAGAAAGTCCATAGCCAATCACGGCGAGTCCCTTTTGCATTCCCAAAAAGTCACTGATTCCGCCGGAGAATACGCGCATGATGGCGATCGTTGCCGCCGCAACACCTTCGATCTCACCAATGGTTAATGCGCCACCTTGGAGTTTTAGTAAAACGTAAATTGGTAATACCGAGCGAATCATCTCGGCACTGATATCCGTTAGTAGGCTCGCAATACTCAAAATCCACACATGGCGTGGCAGTCGATCGAGTCTCATAGAAGTTGGGAGTTAGGAGTTGAGAGTTGGAAGAGGGTGGGGGATGGGGGGATGGGGAGATGGGGAGACAAGGAGATGGGAATTTGGAAGGCTTATTATCTAACTCTTTCCCCTAGTCACCTAGTCCCCCAGTCTCCCTGTCCCCCACCCTCCCAAACTAAAATGTAATTAGCAACAATAATCCCCTACTGAGCTGGTTTGATTTTGCCTTCTTTAACTAATACTTCATAAATTAACGCTGCGGCATCGGCGCGGGTAGCATTTTGAACTGGTTTGAGTAGAGCGGTAGTTTTGTCTTTAATCACCAATCCACCTTCTACTGCTGCTGCCATTTTTTGACGCGCATATTTTGGCATACTATCGGCATCACTAAATTTCTTCAGTACTGTGTCCGAATTAGTAGGTAAGGGCAAGTTCAATCCTTTTGCTAAGGAGATTTGCATTTGGTAGCGGGGGATTACTTGATTTGGCGAGAATTTGGTTGGTGAATAACCAGACATAAAGCCAAGCTGGACTGCTTTGTCAACAGCTTCTTTGCGAGGATAATCTTTGGGAATATCCTTGAAGCTAGCCGTTACTAGAGTAGCTGTTTTATCAGCAAAAGCTCGATCGAGCATTCTGGCATATTCGCCTCTAGTAATCTCTTTGCTTGGGTCAAATTTACCCGTCCCAAAATCATCTAAAATACCGCGTTTTCTAAGTTCAGTAATAGAGTTTTCACCCCAGAACTGTTTGGGAATATCTGTAAATACTGGTGCGGTAGAAACGATCGGCGCAGTGGCAACGATCGCTGGTACCACTGGGTTGGGAACAGTAGCTGTTGGAGGCGTGACAGTCTCGGCAACTGGTGTTTCGACTGTTGTGGCGATCGGCGGTACCTGACTAGCTGGGGTAATTATAGTGGGGTCTTTTCTATCTTGAGTTGCAATGTTGGCGATCGTCCGTTGTTCTTGGGCAACATCTTCACCAAGTAAACCAATTTTACCAGTGTCTTTATTACTACTAATCCCAGTAGTTCCGCCTTGGAATAGATCGATCGGACGATATTTTTGACCGATACCCCAGAAGAATACGGTACCAATTCCTGCCAAAGCGACTCCGATCGCAATTAGTTCATCCGCAGTCAGGCGACGGCGACGATTCGGATTGGGGTTAGGAGTAGGTGAATTAGTCATATTTTTACCTTAATACTAGGATTAATGGGGGTTAATATTTTGTGCTGATTTTAGCTAGAATTATCGCACTATTTTCCTTGAGTTACCAAAAGTTAGCAAAACATTGAGTATTTAGTACTAAGTGGTTGCAAAAGTTATTAATCTATACTATTTTTTCCAAGATTGCTTGAATTTCAGCCTGAATGATCGGTGCCGACTGGTTAGCATCAATTCGCACAATTCGATCGGGATAGGTATTTGCTAGCTCTTGATATCCGGCTCGCACTCGTTGATGAAAGTCCAAATTTGCTTGTTCCATTCGATCGGGTTTGCCGCGCAATAACACCCGCCCAAGACCAATTTCGACATCCAGATCCAGCCAAATCGTCAGATCGCTGTACAATCCGCCTGTGGCTAGTTGATTTACCCTGTCAATCTCCGATCGATCAAACCCGCGCCCGTAGCCCTGATAAGCAACTGTCGAGTCCGTAAATCGATCGCACAAGACAATATCACCTCGATCGAGATGGGGTCTAATCACCGATTCTACATGTTGAGCGCGATCGGCACCGTATAGCAACAATTCGGCTCGATTACTAATAAAACTGTCTAGATCTTCAAGCAAAAGTTGGCGGATCTGCTGCCCCAATTTTGTCCCGCCGGGTTCGCGGGTAGTCACGATAGTTTTGTCTTTGCCACACCAGCTCTTGAGCCACTCTGCTGTCTGGTGAATCTGGGTGGTTTTACCAGCACCTTCGACTCCTTCAAATACTATAAATCTACCGCTCATTTCGATGATAACAAAGATGGATCGTTACTACAAATAAGTCACGCAATCTGGTAGGATGTCAAGATAAATTGAGATAACTAAACTTTACCTTTTTAGATTTAAGTCCTATGTCCCGCTATGTTTGTCATTTTTTAGTCAATCTTTCGCCGCAGGATGTTCGACTTCCGCTCAAAATGCTGTTTGAGGCGTGCGAGATGGAGACGATGTATGAAACTGACGACTATGTGATGGCGCGAGAGATTCCAGGGCAAGTCAATTTTACGAAGCTGGTTACATCTGAAGTATCGATCGATGTTTGTGGTGCCGATCTAGATACTGTCAAACTGAGCTTTTTGGTCAAAAACGAAGAATTGCCACTCAATCCCAATAACCACTGTCGGCAAATCTTTGACTTGCTGCGAGTAGCGGTTGCTCACAACTACAATTGGGAACCTGTCGATAGTTTGCCGCAGGTTGCAGAGATCGCGTCTGCGGAGTCAGAGTCAGAGCCAGAAGCCGCGACAGTAACAATTTCTTTTGATAGTGAAGAAGATGCTGCACCGATCTCCAATACTCTCAACCCAGTGTTTAACTAACGCAAAATCAAGTATTGGCTTGAAAAACGGTGTAATTCAGTCTAAGGTGGACAGGGATATTAATCGCAAATTTACAGGGAAATTATCTCATGACGCTAGCTGTTGGCACCAAGGCTCCTGATTTTAACGTAAAAGATACTAATGGTAATCCGGTAACTCTGGCGGGTTTAGCTGGCAAGAAAGTAGTGATGTACTTTTACCCCAAAGATGACACCCCTGGATGCACCAAGCAGGCTTGCAGTTTTCGGGACAATTATGCTGTCTATCAAGATAAAGGGATTGTGATTCTGGGCGTGAGCAAGGATGATGAATCTTCGCACCAAGCTTTTACTACCAAATTCAATTTGCCTTTCCCACTTTTAGCTGACATCAATGGTGAGATCGTTACGGCTTATGATGTCGATGGTGGTGGCTATGCTAAACGGGTAACTTACGCGATCGATGAAACTGGTAATATTGTCCATGTCGATGCCAGCGTCAAAACCGATACCCACGCGAACGATATTCTTAAAGCTTTAGGTTACTAATTAGTAAAAACAGTTTAAGTAGGGGCAATGTCTTGTCGGATTTTTATTCTGGGGGAACCCCAGAATAAAACCGCCGCTTCATGAATTGCCCCTACTTAAACTGTTTTGGACGTATCGATATCTAATTCCAGAGATAATGTTCGGGGATTAAGTCATCAGGGGCAAATAGATGAGGACTCATTGGCGCGGTAGCTGTGTCGTACCAAGATTCCAGCAGATCTTGAGTTTC
>JANNBD010000243.1:0-12672 GCA_031385105.1 Chamaesiphon sp. OTE_78_metabat_374 | reverse complement strand
GCTGCATTCGATCGTTCGATCCCAACGACGATCTTGGCTTCCCGACATAGAGCCTCTGCACCCATTGCCCCACTACCGCTACACAGATCCAACCAGCGACAACCAGAGATCGATCCTTGCCACACATTAAACAAAGCCTGCCGCACTCGCGCTGGAGTGGGTCTAGTCTCCAATCCTGGCAATGTTTTTAGTTCTCGATTGCCATAGATGCGGATACTCATTCGGCGGGTGGTTGAGTGGTTGAGTGGTTTAGCAGCAACTAAAATTAGTCATAGCAATAGTCCGAAATCCTATCATCGATCGCTAATCCATGTCTACTGGTTGAGAAAGAACGGTTATCTCTACATATCGCAACATTTCTCTCATCTTATTAGCTGCGTTAAAGTTAAAGAGATCCGGTAGCTCCAGACTTTCAACCGTTAAAGTCATTACAGTGGAAGGATATACAAGTTTTTATAAGGATGGTTATGATTAACAAACTGCGTTCCCTAATTAAACCTATGGTGAAATCCCTCATAGCAGTCGGACTAGTTCTAACTCTCGTCTTTGCTCAAACTGGAGATGCCTTTGCTGCCAGAAGTGGGGGACGGATTGGCGGCGGTTCATTCCGCGCGCCTAGTCGGAGTATGCCAAGCAATGGCGGCGGTGGCTACAATCGCGGCTACGGTGGCGGTTATGGCGGCGGCTTTGGTGGTGGCTTCTCACCATTCTTTTATCTTCCCTTTATCGGTGGCGGCGGTGGTGGATTACTCTCACTGCTAGTGATGGTGGCAGTTGGTGGATACCTGCTCCAAACCTTCAAGCGGGTCACTGGTGGCGATAGTATGGAAGGTGGAGATGTCTACAATCCACAAGTTTCGATCGCTCAAATTCAAGTTGGACTATTAGCTGATGCCCGAAATGTACAGGCTAAATTAGACCAAATGGCGCAAACAATCAATGCTGAGACGGCATCCGGTCGGATGCACCTATTACAAGAAACCAGCCTCGAACTACTCCGCCATCCTGAGTACTGGACATACGGTAAAACTAGCACTCAACAAGCTAAACTCGATCGAGCAGAAGCAGTATTTAACCAATTGTCCCTGGCTGAACGGGGTAAGTTTACCACCGAAACCCTCACAAAGGTCAACAATCAACTTCGCCAAGCTGATAATAACGCCGTCCTAAACTCCACAGGCGAACTAGCTACCGCAGAGCAAGAACGGGGTGAGTACATTATCGTGACCTTGATCGTAGCAGCAACCCGACCAGTTCAATTACCAGTCATCAATGGTGATGCAGATCTGCGTCAAGCCCTGCAAACCCTCGGTAGTCTAGATGCTAGCGCACTGGTGGCGATCGAAGCAATCTGGACACCTCAAGCCAATGGTGACGCGCTCACCACCGACGATATCATGGCTCACTATCCCGACCTCAAATTGGTTTAATAACTAATTGAATTAAACTAAACTAAGCTGAACTAAATAAAAGCCTCTCTAAATTGAGAGGCTTTTATTTCATTTAATAAAATAATACTGAGGTGAAAAATGGTTGCATTAACAGATAATTTGCCAAGATTTACACCTGAAGAGTATTTTGCTTGGGAGGAGCAACAATTGGAGCGGCATGAATACATAGATGGTGAAGTATATGCGATGAGTGGGGGCACGATCGATCATGGATCGATCGCTCTAAACTTTGGTTCGTTACTAAAAATTCACATGCGCGGGCGTGGTTGTAAAACACTTAATTCTGATTGTAGAGTGAGTATTGTCGGCTCTAGCAAATATGTCTACCCAGATATCAGTGTTACCTGCGATGACAGAGACGAAACTACTGCCCAATACATTACTTATCCCTGCTTGATTATTGAATTTTTGTCACCGAGTACGGAGGCGTATGACAGAGGCAATAAATTTAGAATGTATCGCCAGAACCCCAGTCTGCAAGAGTATGTACTGGTGAGTACAGAGGCAGTAGAGATTGAACTATTTCGCAGAAGTGACGGAGATAACTGGCAGATTATTAATTACCAAGCTGGTGATATTGTTGAATTAAAATCTATTAATCTGACTGTGCCCATTGAGCAGATTTACGAAGATATTAGCTTCGAGTGAGTTGTTGGTGCAATAATTAGCGTTGTCGTTTGAATACTTCTTGCCCTAGTGAGAGGACCCGGGGCGTTAACGGTGGGAGCTTACTGAAACTGTTAAAGTCGGTGTCATAACCAAAATCTCGTGAGGGATAACTATAGTAAAAGTAATTACTAGCTGGGTCGCTAGTGCCATCTGCGACCGAACTAACGTTAGTATAAGGACCACTATATTCTTGCGGTGTGTCTAATTTAATCATCGAACCCCGATAGAAAAATGTTTGGGCACCGCCACCCCAATCTTCTAGCATTCGCGCAAAGTTTTGGACTCCACCGCCAAAGTACACATCGTTTCCACTAGGATTTTTCTCCGCTACAGTCTTAGTCGTCATTAGCTGGAAGCGAGTGCGTCGGTCGTTGCAATAAGCTGCACTCGCCGTCTGACTGGAATCGCCGCAGCTAGATTCTTGATTAGTGGCAAAGGCAGCATAAACTTCAGTCCTAGCAGTAACCCGATATTGATAGACCTTTTGACCGCTGGTATTGATGGTTGTGTTGGGGTTAATCCCACAGTTAATTTGTCCGGATGGTAGCTGATTGTAATCGCTCCCAGAACCCGCACTGAGACATTGGTTCGAGAGAACGGTAATTGTATCCCCCATCACTGCGGCTGGTTGTTTTGCTCCCGCAGCAGTAACGACTCCTAAGCTTTCGGTCCGAGCAAAATTATTATAATCACCTTGGAGGTAGATGCCTTGATCTGTCGCGAGGGTGAGCGGAGCGGGAAGGTTTTTGCCGCCATTGAAGGCAAACCCAAACGGACTCTGGTGTTTACCTTTGTCGGCAGCCGTACTATTGTAGATTCGCTTATTGTCGGTGGAATCGATCGCATAAGTTGTGTCATCTATCGTCGCATGGAATACCAGACCACCCTCTGTTGTATCCTTAGCCGCTAAACCCAAGCGTTGAAAACTACCCGCAGGCATACTAGTATCGGCTGGTGCTCGCTCAAATAATATTCCATCGGTAGCGTAATTAGTCGCAGTCGCGTTATTCATCGCAGCATCAAGATTGGTAGCAGTTCCAGGTGCCGTCGGCGTACCTGTAAAATCGACGTATCGCCCATCGCGGTTCCAAATTGTCAGACTTTCGATATTTATCTGGAGCATTTTCATGGCTCGACCTTCCTGGCGATTGAAAAAGCCGGAGCTACCGTCCTTTTTTACCAACTTTTGGATCGGTGGGGGTAGAAAGCAGCTACTCCGAGCGGACGCAATACTTGCCGGAGTGAGTTGGCTGATACTAGTGGAATTTAGCCCACTAATCATCAATTTATCCAACATGGTCTTAAATACCCCTTGTTGCGCTGCGGTGAGAGTACCGCTACCCTTCACCTGTTCGACTGAGACTATGCCTGGATCTGCGGCGATCGCGATTTGTAGTGCCCGTAATACTCGTTCGCGATCGCTCACGGCCAATGCTTGAATAGCTGCCGCTGGCGAAACCAGACCAGGGCAAAACCGATTGGTTTCCTCTGTTTGGTTGGCAATCGAAGTCAGCACCAGCACTGGTTGTTGCAAACTGCGTAATTGTCCGGTGGTAAATTGACGACACTTCACCGTACTGAAATTGTTGCGGTTAGACGGAATATTCCAGGCTGTATCGCAAGTCTCACCTTTAGCATTCGTTCCGGTCTGAATCGTGCTGAAATCAAAAGGTATGGCTCGATCGAATTGCATCACCAATCGAATATCTGCCTTCCCATAGTACTCACCCACATTGCCGCTAGCATCACTGGTACGTAGATACCCCAAAGCTGGTGTAGTTAGTGCTTTCACCCCTGAAGCCCCATTCAGGATTTTCGGCGCAAATGCTTGTAACTCAGTAGCAGTAAAAGCACCTGAGTGCTCGGCGGGCACTTCCTTCGCCAGACGACCATCTGGTAGTGTAAAAGAGCCACCACTCATTACAATATAATTTTTACCCTTAGAAGATGCATTTTTTGATGGGTCTGCCGTATAGAGCTGCCCAGCGGTGGTAATGTTGCCATCAAATGTTTGAGTAGTTGAATTATTGTTGGCACGAATTAATAAATTTTTGTTCGCATGGATTCGACCATAAAAATTCATATTCGTTCCAGACGTAATATCTAGATCGCCATTTGAAAAAGCGGCAAACTGAAACAGGGGAATCGCTCGAATTTTGAAGTCCAGTTGCAAGACAGTGTTGATACTGCTGTTGTTTGCGGCTCGACCTGCATTGGTCGCGGCGGCAGTGGCGGCCTTGGTATCGTAGGATGTGATTAGAGCATCATCGCCAGTAATCTTAGTAGCTCTGTTTTTAGCTGCAACTTCCTCTGGAGTGAAGCTGGCAAAGGCATTAGACTCTACTAAATTTGGCTTCTTGGCAGTGGCATAGACTGTGTACACATATTCAAACGCATCTATTCCAGCATAAGGCTGTCCTGACTCAATCTTCTTAAGCTGTGGCCCTAGACTGGGATTCGCTGGATCTCGATAATTTGTGCGATCGGCTACAAAGGTATGAGCGATGTAGTTGGAACTATTGCGATTATTATCCTGTGATCCCAATACAATATTGCCGCTACTATCTCGTACTTCGGCAGCATTATTGTTGTACCTAAACGCATAATTTCGGCACTCAAAATCGCTGCTCACCACTGAGGTAGAGGTAGTAACAGGCGTAGAAAAGCAGTTGGAGATATTGGCTAGCGTCACGGGGGAAGTCCTAGTCGCTTGACCTGGACTCAACCCTGTCGGCAGGTCGTAACCGATGAATTTTTGGCGAAGTTGGTCGGCGCGTTGATTCAATCCTGATTCGGCAACGTAGAAACTGTTGGTGCCATCTACATAAGCATCGGTCGATAATTTGCTGAGATTGGTGATGGTTAGAGCGGCTGCCAATAGGCTAAACAACACAATCGAAACGATCGAAATCAGCACCATCCCATAACCCTGCTCAGAACGATCGTGTTTGAGAGCAACCTGCTGTGCGCGGAGGATGAATTGGATTAGTTGCTGGTTGGGGTGTTGCTGCTTACTCATTAATCCGTTACTCAAGCTGCTGGAAGGGGGTACTAGCGATCCTCCGCTGGAGCGGCTCTGAGCAAAGAATCGTGCGCGAGGCTAATATGTTTTTATAGTACCCAGTACCCAGCGAAAAGCTGTCATCGATCGGAATTAATGAGTAGACTCACATCTTGCACCAGTTTGAACATACTAGTGTTAAGCGTAGATCCAGGGTACCCTAAGATCTACGCTTAGTAATAGTCTGCATGTATTGGTGCAAGATGTGAGTAGAACCTAATTTGGCTAGGTTGTCTGAAATAAGATTGAAGTTAAAAAATGGTGGTGTTGAGAGATGATTTCCCCAGTTTTACGCAGTTTCTAGCTAATCAAATATTTTTATCTATTTACTTGAATCTCTTAAAGCTATTGCAATTTTAGAAACTTCTCTAATGCTGCTACCATATTTGGTGGCCAACGACGGGTGTTTCTGACCCAATCTAAATCCTTATAACGACCATCTAAACCAATCACTGCGACCCAATTACTTTCAGCTTCACCGCGTTGACCATCTTGCCACAGAGCTGCACTCAGAGCTGCACGAACGTCGGGAAAGTCGCGATATTTTCTGACGATGTTTTTCATGTTGCGGATCGCTTCGGGGATTTGACCATCTTGATACAAAGCTAAGGCATAATTAGCACGAGCAAAAGCAAAATCAGGGGCGATTTCTGATGCTCTAACGTAATTGTCGATCGCTCTTTTCCATTCACCCAAACCAGCGTAGGCATTGCCTAGATTATTCCAAGCCATCGCATCTTTGGGATCGATCGAGAGGATATACTTATAGTCAGAAATTGCCTCCTTCCATTTACCCAAACCTTCTAGTGCTGTACCCCGATTGAGGTAAGCATCGGGATAGTTGGGCAATAGTTCGATCGACTTATCAAAATCTGCGACTGCTTCAGTAAGCTTATTTTGACTGACACGAGCATTGCCGCGATTGCTCCAGATTGCTGGATTTTGGGGAAATAAATCGATTAATTGGGTCCAATACTTTTCAGCACTTTTAAAATCACCTGCATTAGTAGCTGTAAAAGCTTGGGTGCGGAGTTTATCGCCTAGTTCAAATTCTGTGTCTGTGATATCAGTTGAGGCTGGCTGTGCTAATCCAGGACTAATCGGCGTTAACACCATTAGCACGATCGCTAAAATACTCACCAACCACCGCTTGATCATAAGAAATTTTCAATATTTTATTCCTTTACTGTAAGGGAATCGAGTGAAACTATCAATTTAATTTGGTATTACTGGTATTGCTAGTGATGGTGCGTTACGCTAGCGCGGTAACACACCCTACAGTTCCAATGTTAAAAATACGCTCTGCCCAAGAAAATGATGTTGATGCTATTTTTGGGTTAATCGTGGGTCTGGCTGCTTATGAGAAGCTGACTGATAGCGTGACGGGGAATAGTGATTTACTGCGATCGCATTTATTTGAAGCTAGACCTTATGCTGAATCGATCGTTGCCGAGTTAGATGGTCAAATAGTTGGGTTTGGACTATTCTTCTACAACTATTCTACTTTTCTGACCCAACCAGAACTCCATCTGGAAGATGTCTTCGTACTGCCTGAATATCGCCGTCAGGGGATTGGAAAAGCTTTAATGATAGCTGTTGCCAAAATCGCCTTTGAGCGAGGTTGTGGACGCTTGGAGTGGTCAGTGTTGGACTGGAATCAACCTGCGATCGATTTCTATCAAAGTCTTGGTGCAACTATTCTCCCAGACTGGAAAACTTGTCGGCTCACAGCCGCAACCCTAGCGGAGATTGCGACTACGGCGAAAAGTGACTAAAATCTAATTCAGGAATACATGCTAGGAAAGAAAATTTGATGCTGACAATCTGGGTAAATGAACTACTAGATCCTGGCAATCTGATGCACGCTTGCATTGCAACTCGCAGCGAAGAACTAGCCAGAGAATGTCATGAGTCTTTTCAAAAGCATCTCACGCCAGAACAACAGCAACTCGGTTGGGTTGCCAGTTTGCGGACAGTCTCCGATTGGAATGACGTGCCTGTAAATTCTTTAAATCTTGCCTAACATGTTGGATGTGTTGGGTTTCATTCTTCTGCTTGGTGAAACGCACGCTGTTGGCGTAGCCTCTCCGGTAGGAGACGGAAACCGTCTAACGACACGTCTGTGCCGAAGGCAGGCTAACGCCAACGCCTACAGCGCGATTTCATCCGCAACCCAACCTACAGATCTCAATTCTCAATTCTCAATTAATTAACTAAACCTACGCCGATAATTGGCGACTGATTCTACTAGCCCGATTGCGACAAAATTGGTAATCAGTGCCGATCGACCATAGCTAATCCAGGGTAGGGGAATGCCCGTTACAGGTGCCACGCCGATCGTCATACTGATATTGACGATCACCTGAAAACTAATCATCGAGAGAGTTCCAATCGCCAGCAGCGATCCAAAATTGTCGGGAGCTTGGCGGGCAATCATCAGCAGCCGCCAACAGACAAGGAAGAAAGCCAATAGGAGACAAATCCCGCCGACAAATCCAAACTCCTCCCCGATCGAAGAAAAGATAAAATCAGTGTGCTGTTCGGGAATAAAATTAAGCTGGGTTTGAGTACCCTGATTGAGTCCCTGCCCCCACAATTCGCCTGCACCGATAGCAATGCGCGACTGAATCAGGTGATAACCAGCTCCTAACTGATCTGCTTCAGGATTGAGAAAAACGATCAGCCGTTTGCGCTGATACTCCTTGAGAATCCCCCAAATTACCTCCCCCAGAAATCCTGCACTCAGATTAACACCAAGAGCAACGATCGCACTCACCCAGCGCATTGGCAGTGTCAACCAGGCAACAATACCCGTTAACATCACCCAGATGATCCAGATTGGGATACTGACGCTGTGGAAAATTGCCGCAGCTAGGGGCGATACTAGTAGCAATAGCCAGCCTGGATTGGCATTTGCCCAGTACAACATCCCCAAAGCAATCGCCCCAAATACCAATGATGTGCCTAAATCTGGCTGTCTAAATACCAGCAGCCAGGGCGGAAGCGTGATTGCTAATGCACGCAAAAATGTCGGTAAGGTGTTCGCGGGGCGACGGTGCAAGATCGCTGCCAAGGTAATAATTAAACCCACCTTGGCAAACTCTGACGGCTGCACCTGAATTCCGGCGATGCTAATCCACCGTTGTGCCCCTTTGGCACTACTCCCCAAGGCAATTACCGCCAGCAATAAGCCATTCGTCGCACCATATGTCACCCAGTGCCATTTCAGCAGATTAGTGTAAGGAATTCGGGCAATCACCAGCACAATCACCAGCCCAATTCCTCCAAAAATCCAGTGTTGTGTCCAATCAGTCACAGCCTGATTTAATTCGGCACTGCGAATCATCACGCCGCCAAAGAAGGTCAAACCAATTACCAGCAGCATTAACAGCCAATCCATCTGCTGCCAATGAATGAATAGATCTTGCCAAGCGGATCTGCGGGATGAGTTGCGCTGCATTTTGGAAGTGTGGGAGAAGGGGGATGGGGGATGGGGGATGGGGGACTGGGAGACTGGGGGACTGGGAGATGGGGAGACTGGGGGATACTTGTCTCTATCCACTATTCACTATTTACTAACCCAAAGCTACCATTGATACTTTACCTGCGATCGATTTGGCGATACTTACTAGAGCTTGAGCAGCAGCGGATTCTGGGTTGCCTAATACAATGGGGATACCGTTGTCGCCGCCTGTGCGGACGGGGATTTCCAGGGGAATTCGTCCCAATAATGTTACGCCTACTTCTGCGGCAAATTTTTCGCCGCCATCAGAGCCAAAAATATCGTACTGCTTGTCTGGCATGTCTGGGGGAATAAAATAGCTCATATTTTCGACTACGCCCAACACTGTAGTGAATTTTTCAAACATCCGCAATCCTTTGCGGGCATCGGCGAGGGCAACAGTTTGGGGGGTGGTGACGATTACGGCTCCAGCCATTGGTACGGCTTGGGCGAGGGTGAGCTGCGCGTCACCAGTTCCAGGTGGCAGATCGACAATCAGGTAATCTAGTTCGCCCCAATTAACTTGGTACAGAAATTGACGGATAATCCCGTTCAACATTGGCCCCCGCCAGATGACAGGCTGATCTCGATCGATCAAAAATGCCATTGATACTACTTTTACACCATGATTAAAAGCTGGCTCCAAGCTACCATCTTCGGTTGGCACCAATCGCACATCGCTCAAACCAAACATCAGGGGTGCGTTTGGGCCATAAATATCGGCATCGAGCAGCCCAACTTTTGCACCCAGTTGAGCGAGAGCGACAGCTACATTTGCGGCGACGGTACTTTTGCCCACGCCACCTTTGCCACTGGAGATGGCGATGATATTCTTGACTCGATCGATGCCTTGGCGGTCGGGTAATCCCTTCTGTTGGGGAATTTCGGCAGTAACTTCAACTTCTACATCGGTCACGCCTGGGAGCGTTTTAACTGCTTGCTTGCATTCATCGACAATAAATTCGCGCAAGGGACAAGCAGGGGTAGTTAATACCACTGTGAATTTGACCAAACCGCCATCGACCTGAATATTCCGAATCATATTCAATTCGACCAGACTCTTCTGTAGCTCTGGATCTTGGACTGGTCTGAGTACTTCTAAAACAGCACTTGAAGTTAACATATTTATTTATATATTTTTATCGATTCTGGCTCAGTCAAAATTTTGACATACCATAGGCATCTTAGCTGGGAATCGATCGCGCTACTAAGCAAAGGTCGCAAATATTCTCATCCTTCTCTCTTGTTGCCAACTGCCCACAACTAATCCACCCTGTCTCTGTCCGATCTAAATCGGTAGTCGATTGAGTTCGGCTTGATAAAATCTCCACTTGGGCATAAAGGAATCCATGAAAGCGACAAATCGTTTGTTGTGACTGGGTTCTAATAAATGAACCATTTCATGAACGATCACATATTCCAGGCATTCGGCTGGTTTCTTGGCTAGTTCTAAATTAAACCGGATTGTTTGCAAGGATGGGGTACAACTTCCCCATTTTGTTTTCATTTTCCTGACGGTGAAGCTATTTACCTGTAGACCCATTAATCGCTCCCATTTAGCAATCAATGGCGGAATAGCTGCCTCAATTTGATGGCGATAAAATTCATCCACAATCGCACGTTTTCTCTCGATGGTTGCGCCTGGACGAACTTGGAGTAATATTCGATCGTGTGCGAGTTCTAAGTGCGCTGGTGCGTCGATTTCGATGAGGTTGAGCAGGTAGCGTTTGCCCCAGAGGTAGTGGCTCTCTCGATCGATATATTCCCTTGGTGCTTCCCTAACTTGGTTTTGGAGTTTTTGCTGTTGATGTCTGATCCAATCTAGTTTGGAAATAGCGAAAACGCGAATGGTATCTAAATTCATTCGCAGGGGTGCAGAAATTCGGACGTTCCCCATTGGAGGATATACGCTCAGGTGAACATTTTTGATGTTTTTTCTGACTACGTTGATGGCGATTTCACCGATATCGATCGTGTTAATTGTTTGTGTTTTCATCTTTTGCACTCGATAGATGTTAGTAATAGCGGAGATCTTTTGGTACCCATGAAGGGCACCCCTACACAAGTTATCTGTAGGGGTGCCCTTCATGGGTACCCTCACCAAACCCGAATCCATCAATCAATTTAATATTCCGATTGTTGTTGAATAATCAAAAATATTCGTTCGACTTCGTGGACATCTTGCAGAATGCTGTTAAGTGCATATTTAATCTGCTGTTCTTTTGCTTGATTACCGCGCCAATTGTCCGATCGAACATCCTTAATCTGAGTATCAATCTCGATCGCCATTGCTATTGCTCCATAGGAGTTTCCGGCTTCAGCGACAATAGCCTGAGTCGAAGTAGCTTTATCTAACAGGTTATTGTAAAGTGCGAGTTTACCTGGGGTGTTTAGTTGAACTGGAGTGTTATCTGCCTTACCCGCCATCACTTGTTTGGATAGTTCTGCGACTTTTTTGAGATAGTCTTCATATTCAATCGCCTTTGCTTTCCTATTCGCGATAATTTCATCAAGCAAGGCGGACATCTTTTCGTAATAAGCTGGATCGCTAAGACTGGCTTTAACTATTTTGCTGCGAACATTATTCTCGATCGTTTCGGCGACGGCTTCGCGGTTGCTTTTGATACCTTCTGGGAGGGTATCGATCGCGTTATCAATACCGATTTTGCCGAGCAATTCTAATAAAGGAATATTATCGAAAGGTGAGATTTTGCGGGGTTCACTGGCTTCGATGTAGGTGTCAATTAGGTGACGCATGTCGGCTTCATAGGCTTTGAGATCGATCGATTCGCCGCTGGTTTTGCGGATGATTTCGCGGAGGTTGATGTATTTATCAAGTTGATATTTAATCCGGTAGATTTCGGCGGTGCTGTAGCCAGCGGCTGGGAGTTCGTCGGCGATATTGGCGTAGGCACGAACTAAGGCGGCTACGGATTTGTAGAGGGTGACGCGCTGTGGTTCTCTGGCGCGGAGATCGTCGGGGATTTCGGTATTGCCGCAGAAGTAATGGATATAGTCTAATTCGGCTCTAGGTGGCTGAATGGGTTCACACAAATGCTCGATCGATTCTAGAGCGTTATCCAACCTTTCTCGTCCCTTTGTAAGTCGATCTTGGAGGAGAATTTGAGGGTTATCGTTACCATCCTGGGCGAGTTCGGATGTGTATACGGCGATCGCGTTTTCTACTTTCTTGAATAAGTCTTTATAATCGATGACATAGCCAACATCTTTGTCTTCACCATCGAGACGATTGACGCGACAGATCGCTTGAAAAAGCCCGTGATCTTGCATCTTTTTATCGATGTAGAGATAGGTACAACTCGGTGCATCAAAGCCAGTTAGCAGTTTATCGACAACAATCAACAGCTTCATATTTGCGGGTTGATTTTTAAACAGCTTTTTGACTTCCTCTTCGTAGGTTTCGGTTTTGGTGCTGTTGGGGCGAGGTACGATATCCTTGAGAATTTCAGTGTAGAGATTGTAGATAAATTGCTTGTCGGTTTCGGTGTTGGCTCCGGTGTCTTCGGTGGTGATATTTTGGGATTGGGGATTGTAGGAAGTGACGACAGCGCACTTACCTTTGAAGGTGGTTTTTTGGAAGGCTTCGTAATATTTGCAAGCTTCGTAAATACTAGCAGCGACGAGTAGGGCATTACCTCGATCGTTATTCAGGCGCGGTTTAACGCTAAAATCGAAGATAATATCACTGACTACGCGCTCCATTCTCGATCGAGAACTTAGTACTTTTTGCATCGTACCCCATTGCTCTCTGAGGGCGGCTTTTTGCCAGTCATTTAATCCGCTAGTTTTGGCATCAAACCACGCATCAACCCGATCTTCAGAACCAAGTTTTTGGTCGATATCTCGCGCTTCATAGACGAGATCTAATACCACTGCATCGGTGACGGCTTCGCTGAATTTATAGGTATGAATATATGCCCCAAAGGTTTCTAAACTGGTGGCTTTATCTTGTTTGAGTAATGGTGTAC
>JANNBD010000347.1:0-7639 GCA_031385105.1 Chamaesiphon sp. OTE_78_metabat_374 | reverse complement strand
AATTGCCTTGAACAAAGTTGATTTTCCAGCTCCATTCATGCCGATTAAACCACAAATTGTTCCCGTTTTAAGTTGTAATGAGGCATTCTGTAAGGCAATTTTCCCATGATAGGCAACTGTTACGTCTTCAATATCGATACTAATCTCACTCATGGTTTTAGTTACTTATCTTGTAAGCCCTTAATTAAAGTATTAACGTTATATTCCAGTAACTTGAGATATGTTGATGCAGGGCCATCAGCCGGAGATAATGAATCAACATAAAATACCCCAGCAAACTTTGCTCCCGACTCTCTGGCAACTTGAAGCTGTGCCTTATTGCTGACAGTGCTTTCACAAAACACTGCGGGAATCTTATTTGCTTTGACAATACTAATTACTTTTTCAACCTGTTTTGGAGTAGCTTGTTGTTCGGCGTTCACTGCCCAAAGATATACTTCTTTTAAGCCATAATCACGGGCAATGTAAGAGAAGGCACCTTCACAACTGACGATGTAGCGTTTGTCGGGAGGAATAGCAGCAATTGCAGCTTTGAGCTTGAGATCGATCGATCTAATTTTTTCACTATATACTTTTGCATTAGTATTATAGGCTGTCGTATTAGCTGGGTCGAGTTTACTCAATGCTTTACGAATATTTTCGACGTAAATTAAGGCATTTTGTGGCGACATCCAAGCATGAGGATTGGGCTTGCCTTGATAAGTATCTTCCGAAATACTTACTGGCTTAAATCCATCACTCAAAGTAATGTGCGGCACCTTCGGCAAACTATTGTAAAATCGATCGGCCCAGCGTTCTAGATTTAGACCATTTTCCAGAATTAAGTTGGCTTTTTGGCCCCTAATTAAGTCACTTGGGGTCACTTGATAGCCGTGAATTTCCGCACCTGGCTTGGTAATCGATTCAATAATTGCTTTGTCGCCCGCAACATTTCGCGCCATGTCTGCCAACACGGTGAATGTGGTCAAAACTACCTTTTTATCAGAGCTAGGTGTTTGATTCTGCGGGGCTACTGTTGGCACACTACAACCAGTTAAGCAAATACCGATCGATAGGCCAACTATACCAGTTTGCCAACGTTTTAGGGCGATTGCCGTCTGCGCCAGCAAGCAGTTCGATCTTGCTAATAATGTCAACTGATTTATCACTTAAATTTCTCATAATTGTATCATTATCTCTAATTGTAACGCGAAAAATGAGAAGATTATGAGAAGTCATTAGCCATTCACAGCGCGAAATAGCCGTTTACGAACCGATCGGGTAATGACTCTCACTTAAAATACCTGAAAGCACATTCATATGTTAGGATATTAAGATAACTCAAAGGAGAACCACCATGTCTACTGTTACCCAAATGAAATGTGCTTGTAGCTCCTGCCTGTGCGTAGTTTCGCTCTCCGACTCGATCGTTAAAGACGGCAAACACTACTGTGGCGATGCTTGTGCTAATGGTCATCCGGCTGGACAAGCTTGTGAACAAACAGGCTGTGGATGCAGCAAGTAAATGTCAGATCGATACTCCAAATCAGCGGTGATTGCGGATGAGGAAGATCTTTGTTGTGAAGATCCTCATCCGACTCACTCTGACGATGCCAGCTCCCCACCCACAGAGATGCTCTCAGTGGAAAAGGCACAGCGATTGTCAGAGTTTTTGGGCTTTTTAGCCGACCCCAATCGACTCCGAATTCTCTCAATTCTTGCCGTCCAGGAAATGTGTGTTGGCGATTTAGCGGCGATGTTGGCGATGAATGAATCAGCGGTATCCCATCAGCTCAGAACACTTAGGGCGATCCGATTAGTCAATTTTCGCAAACAGGGACGACACGTATTCTACAGCCTGCAAGATCGCCAGATTCTCGATTTCTATCAGATAGCAGTCGATCAGCTCGACCATGTTGAATAAATTTTAAACTTATAAAAAAGGGAATCGAAAGTAATATTCGATCCCCTTTTTTATACTAATTTAATTGCCGAGATTCTTAGATTCAGAAACTTTTGTAAGTGAATTTATTTAGGTGTAAAAGGTGTGTATTTACCCCCTAAACCTTCGACGATCGCTTTAGTATTAGAAACCAGCATCTTCTGATAAGTCCCGCCTGGATTAATCGCCTCACTCAATCCATCAGCATAGATTTCTTGCGGGGATACTTTCACTTTAGCTTCTTGCGCGATCGCATTAATTAGCTTAGGATTGAGCGTTAACTCTGCAAAAATAGTCGGCACTTTCGTCTTCTTGATTTTGTCAACCAGTTCTTTTGCTCTAGCTGCATTTGGCTTTTCCTCTGTACTCAATCCTTCCAAAGCGTCAACTGGAATTCCATAGGCTTTTGAGTAATATCCTAGTGCGTCATGAGTGGTAAATAATACCTTTTTAGCAGCAGGAATCGAGTTAATTCCAGACTTAACCCAAGTATCAAGCTGACCAATTTCTGATGTTAACTTTTGAGCATTTTGCTTGTAGGTTGCTGCTTGAGCTGGAACTAATTTCTCTAAACTAGTTGCAATTGTTTCGGCAATTTTAATCCCATTCTGAGCATTGTGCCAAACGTGCGGATCTGTGGTGCTTTTACCGTCTTCTTCAAACTTTTGGGGTTGAGGTACTGCAACCTCATGTACGGCGACTTTTGGGGCTGGATTAGATGTTGCTGTAATCGCTTTGATTAGTTCTGGCTCAAAGTCATACCCACCATACAAGACTAGTTTAGCATCCTCGATCGATTGCCTAGCTTCTGGTGTCAACTTATAAACGTGAGGGTCGCTACCAGGCGCGAGCAAGCATACTACATTTACAGTGCTAGCGGCGATTTGTTTGGTCAAATCGCACAAGATCGTATTGGTTACAACTACTTTCGGGCTGCTATCTGTAGTTGCGGCTGGAGTTGTACTGGCTGTGGGACTAGTCGCCTCTGGAGGTTGGTTACTAGTGGGAGTGGTGCATCCAGTCAACATCCCAAGCGTCAGCAGTGATGAGCCAATCCAGGTAAAACACAGTCGGTTTTTTGAGCCTAGACGACAAGAGCTAATTTTCACGATTGTAAGATTGAATTGGTAAATTGTGGGTGAGTTCGCGATCTATTGATGGGTGAGGAGGCGAGTCTATGATGTAATGAGAATCATTATCGTCACAAGTAAAGTCATCTTAATGGTTAAGTCTCCTTCTGTCAAATCGCTTCCACTCACACAATTCAACAATTGTGTTACCGCACTTAACTAAAACGTCGATCGAATCTTGAATCGAAATAATGCTTTTTCTGGCTATTGCAGGAAGCACACAAGGTTTGGAGGTTGCTAATATCGTTGCTGCCACCTGTAGCGAGGGGAATGATATGATCGATCGATAGTTTGGTAGTTTTTCCACAGCTTTGGCATTGATGATTGTCGCGCTGAAATACATATTCTCGTACTTCTTTTGGGAATGTAATGCGCTTAGATTTTTCTGACATACTATTCACAGATCCGTAGGGGCGGGTTTATGCTGGTGGTTTCGATATTACTGAAAATTGATATGCGAACCCGCCCAACCTCACTAGTTTTGATCGATCGATCCTACAGATGCTAATTCATTTGATAGTTGGCGGATTTCATCTAATGGAGACAAATGAGCCGTGATTGGTTTTTCCAGCGTTGCTGGAGGTTCTGGTTCTTCAGGTATGAATTCAAAGCACATTTTTAACTTACCTTTTTGCCATCCTTTTCCATCTGGTTGTAATAGATTGCAATTCACACCATTTTGAAATACTTCTTTGAATGTTTCATCACTATTTTCAATGATATTATTTTTGTCGAGAAAACTTTCTATTTTATCCAAATAATATTCTCTAGAGTAGCCAGAATGTTTTAGTCCCAAATGTAGTGTTTCGAGCTGCGTGATAAATATTTTTTGATTATCCACTGGCATCTTAAAATTTTCTAGCAGATCGCTAATTAGAAAAGTTCCATCAAGACAACGAACAACAGCTTCTGAATCGGGTATTATTGATTTGGATCGATCGGTCATGATTAGATATGTTAGGCATAAATATATAGTGTTCGGTATTTGATTGATGGGGCGGGCGGGTTCGATTGTAGATTTTTAGTACGATCGACATTAATTGCATAAACCCGCCCCTACAGATCTAATTAACTTCCGCTAATCCGAAAGATGCTCGATCGATCGTAGTGTTAGCACTTTTTACTGCTCCAACTTGCTGACGATCAAAATCACGTAATTGCTTGAGTGCTTTTTTGAAAGAACCATTTGTTGCGGCGATGTCATTATCATCAAATTCTATATTTGTCAGAGTTTCTCCACTATGATTTTTGTATATAAACATTCCGACAGAATCATACATTTTGATAGACGAGATACCATTTTTGAGTGGGAATGTAAAATTGATGAATACTGCTTCATCATCATCTTCATCATAGCCAGTTGATGTGTTGATAGTGTATGGATGCTCACTCATCGATAGTAGATCGTCGATGGTACTAATGATATGGACAACTTCAGATAAATAAAAGCTCATGATTGAAAATATGAAATTTGTTACACTTATATTGTTCCCACAAATCAAACAGTATAAACATCTAAATTATATTCCTGGATCTGTAGGGGCGGGTTTATGCGATCGATATCGATCACACTAGAAAATTATTTCAAACCCGCCCACCCCCACAAGAAATTAACAGATATTGTCTGAACTATGGTTAAAATGATTGACAGATGGACTATGACTGCCCTTCCAGATTAATCACAGTCCATCATTTAATCACTCTAATCATAGTTCAAACACTCAATTACTATCCCCAACCATAATCAACTCCGCTGAAGATTCAGCAGCATCATTAATCGGCAACAATAACAGCTCCGATTGATTCAAAGTTGGCAACCGATGTCGATCGAGTTGCATTGCTTCCAGACAGCTATTAATCCCCTCTACAGCCTGATTGAACACATCAATCTGTTGCTCTACTTCGGCTAACTGGCGTTGGTTTTGACGAATTTTTTCTTCGGCTTCCTTCTCCAGTGCCTTGGCTAAATATGCGCGGGCGCGATCGTATTGAGCGAGGATTTGTTCGGCTTGTTGGTTGGCTCCAGGTAAGAGTTGATTGTTGAGGGATTGATTGATCACTTGGCGGAACGATCGCATCACTGTATCGCGCACCTTTTCTTCAAAATCAATCTTTAATAACTGGCGAATTGCTGGTTCGGCTTCGATCATGTTGTAATGATCGTAACCGCGACAGGCTTGCTGGAGCGTTTGACGGAGTTGGAAGAGGGAGGATGTTCCTTCAGTGAAAAATTCAGGACGTTCGCGGACATATCGATCGCATTCTACTCGTGCCGCATTGATTAAGGCACTGGAAACGATCGTTTCTAGTTGTTTGAGATTTTGTTCGATACCGCTATCATTGCCTAATAAACGATAGAGATTGCGATGATATTCCTGCTTCTGAATTTGGGTGATTAGTTGTTGGAAGAAATTGCGAACTAATTCTTCAACTGCGGCAACTAAGACATCTTCTAAACCATTGGCTAAATAGTAGAATGCTTCACTCAAAATGCCAATTAATGGCACAACTGAATTGCGGCGATGGCTGGCTTGGGCTTGTTGGTGAACGTGACTGACTGAGAAAGTCGTCAGTAATTCATCCAAACGGCTGACCATTTTGGCTTTGAGTTTGGTAAAATCTGCCTCGAATGCTGCGTTGGTATTGCTGGCGACAACTTCATTAACGATCGAATGAATATGCTCTGTAAACTGATCGCCGACATCTTTGAGATCTTTACTCAATAGTTGCAGTTCTTGCTCTTTAATTGCGCTGGCATCTTGCGGCTGTGCTCTGAGATGGTGCCAAGTTTCGAGATAAGTGCGGCGCAGACTGATACAAATTGGTTGGAGATCATCAGCCAGATTTACTAATAGTAATGGGCGTTTTTCTTCCATCAAATAGCGGGTAATGGCTGTCCGAAATTCTTCGATGCCGCTATCTTTGACGAGTTGCTCGACTAATCCACTACCCTGTTCGCCGAGGATTCGCAGGTAGTTTTCAGTCGCTGATTCGTAGCTGCGGACATCTACTCGAAACTTCTCTACAGGTAATTTGCCAGAGCTGGAGCAGTAGCGATTAAATTCATTGATGAATTGGGGCGTTTCATCACTATCGGGGGTGACACTGGCTGCAAAAAAGGAATTTAGCCCAAATCTGTCACTGGCATTTGTCTGGCGCAGTTGACTACCCCAAAATCCTAATAAGCCGCTGGTTTTATATACCCGTTGGGAGTCGCGAAACTGTTCGCCAATGAGGTTGTCTAGGCGTTGACGCAGTTGGGAATTGTACCAAGTTTCATCAATTCGATTGAAAATATAGAACACCCTGTCGCGAACGCCAGGATTTTGGCGAATTCGTTCGAGCATTTCGGTTTCTTCGCTCGTCATATCTCCAGATGAAGCGGGTTTCAAGACGCAGACGACGGCGGAGGTATCGGGGTTCTCGATTTTGGTGTAGGTGAGTTCCGCATCCCGTTTGACTGGCGCATCGATACCTGGAGTATCTACAAGAACGTTTCCATCTTGGAGCAGGGGATGATGACAGTAATATTCTACCCGTCGCAATACGGAACTATTGCTGCCGCGCCGCGCATAGCTGGCGGCTTCTTGGAGGTTTTTAAAATCAAATTGCTCCATTGACAGGGTGCGATTTGTTGTTTTGTCGATATACTTTTGGTTATCAGTAAACCCTTGAAGTAAAAGCTTTAAAGCGGATGCTTGCTTGGCTTTTTCTGATTTACTCTCGCCGCCTTCTTGCTGAATAATGACGCTGCAATAATCATGAAGAGTATTGGCGTAATCAGGATAATCAGGATCTTGCAAAGAGATGACAGCTTTCGTCAAAAGTCCCAATTTTTCAGACATTGCTTTGATCTGACTTTCTACTTCTAGCTCAGATAGAAAAGTCAGCACTACCCGCTCTTGATCCGGCTCGGCGTAGGCAATTTGGCATTCGGTACCTGTAGCGTGTCCTTCGGCACTGTAGAGCAATTCTCGCTCTAGTAGGGCGTTGATTAGCATCGATTTACCCGCGCTAAATGCACCTGCAAAGACGATTTCAAACGTGGGTGCGATTGCTTTCTTCAGCGATGAGCGGACTGCGCTGGTGTCTACCCGTGCTTGCAAGCTGGGTTCTTGCTGAAGGAGGTTGAGGACTGAATCTACCTGTGCTTGGAGGTTCTGGCACTGGGGTAAGGCGTTGGGGCGATGGTGAGGAATCATAGTTCGGGTTGCGGTTGAAGTGGCGAGGCTGGAGAAGTATGACAACATCTCTGCTATCAGTTAGATTACCCAAACTACGATCCAATCTAGCTATCGGCTAGAACGCCAACGATTATCTACGGTAGGACTACCGCTAACGAAATCGCCCAAGTTCATTTATTTAACGTGAGTTAGGGTTAAGGATTTCTGCTCCGTTTAAGTCCCGCACTCGATTGAAATCGGTGCTAGTGGTGCAAAGTCCGCCTTCGCGGACGGGAAGATTCAGTCCGCGAAGGCGGACTTTGCATCATGAGCCGAGACTTCAGTCTCCAGGCTCTTCTTATCCCGAACTGACGTTAATTAATTTACAACATCGGCTTGGCGGCAACACTAACCAACCAAGTGAC
>JANNBD010000193.1:0-1826 GCA_031385105.1 Chamaesiphon sp. OTE_78_metabat_374 | reverse complement strand
CTGTGGCTGTGTTAACTCGTGTGTGGAGGAGGAGTGGCCAGGGGTTGGGTTCACCTGTCGATCACCGTGGTCCGGCAGGCCGCACTTCCTGAGGAGATCCTTGACGTCCCGCGGACTCATGCTCTTAAAGTGCACGCTCTTCATCGGCTGTCGGCCGTGAGCTGGGGCCATTTGACCATTTCGTGAATCGCTTTCACCATCAATCCTGTAGATTCGGCGATTTCGGCAATCTCTCGGTGGACATCATCAATCTTCCCTGCCTTCAACCAGCCAATGTTGATCACAACATCTAATTCTTGGGCACCATTTTCCATTGCCTCTTGAGCTTCAAATAGTTTAGTTGCTGTTGTCGTCGCACCAGTCGGAAATCCGATGGCAGTAGAGATTTGGATCCGCTTTTGGTGCAACAGAGCCGTAACCTGCCGCACATAGCAAGGGTTGACACAAACAGCCGCAAATCCATATCTATCGGCTTCCTCACAGGCTAGATCTACCATTTCCGGCGTAGCAATACCCAGCAAGGAATGATCGATAAATGGAGCAATGTCGAGATTTTCGGAGTGTTCGGTTCGCATTTAGTAAACGGTGGATGGTGAATGGTGGATGGTGGATAAATTATTCGCTCAATCAAATATTTTTGATTAGAGCTGAATTCTTTTACCAGCCTATATTTGTAGATGTTGATGTGATTGAAATTAATATTCACCATCCACCATCCACCAATTTATCTAATTTGTGACAAAACAAAACGCAGCCTATCATAATCATCCTTGAGAATCAGACTGATAGTGCGTCCTGCGGTAACTAACCAAGATCTATCTCGCGCTCTGAGCTGATGGATTTCCCGAATCGTAGCCGCCGTCAGAGCCTCCACTGGCGCGCCCTGTACCTGTAAAAGTGTCCGCAAAAATTCTAACTGTTCGCTGAACCTGATAATCTCCTCTGAACTGCACTGATACACCCCCTGATGGATTTGAGGCGGGCGGGGTGGGAGGTATTGATACATTTGCCCTTTCTCGTCCTCAAAGCCGATAATAGCGGCTTTGAACTCAGTTTTGAGCATGGCAAAGATTTGAGGTTGCTCCTCGCGCAATTCATCTAGGGACATACCCAAAGCACGAGCGCGATGGACGGAATCGATCGGGGCAGTAGTCGCATGATAAACTACTGCCAGAATTTGATTGCCAGTTTCTTCATCGGCGGCTTTGACAATACTCCCAAAAGTCGGCATTACGGCTAGCTTGAGATCTTCGGGTTCCAAGCATTGAGCCAAAAATTCACAGGTAGATGTCTCAATCACCTCGGCGATATGCTGAGGATTTTTGGCACCAGTGCTAAATTGAGGAAGGGGTAAACGCATCTCTAAAGAAATCGGGAATATTATGGATCTGTAGGGGCGGGTTTATGATGCCAACGTCGATTTTACTAAAAATCTCGTTCAAACCCGCCCTACCTCTCTAGCCAAAAACAATTACATCTTAACTTTCTATTTAATGGGAGATCGATCGATTAATCCAACACCAATTTGGCGACTAATTCCACCAATAGAGACGACTGGAGCGATTCAAATGTCGATCGATCAGTGGTTATTAGACCAACACATATTAGGTGAAATTTCCCCAACTCTGCGCTTTTACACTTGGTCGAAACCCACTATCTCTCTAGGATATCACCAACGCCACTATCCCGAGCATTGGCGATCGCTAGTATGGCAGGATTCACCTGTAGATCTCGTCAAACGTCCGACGGGTGGACGGGGGGTATTACACCAGGGAGACTTGACTTACGCACTGATTGGTTCGGGATTTGGGGGTAAAAGAATAGAA
>JANNBD010000192.1:0-10431 GCA_031385105.1 Chamaesiphon sp. OTE_78_metabat_374 | reverse complement strand
ACCGGACGGGCGATTTCTAGTCCAGTCAGCGCGCGGGGTTGGGGCACAGGTGAAACTACCCGCGTACCTGGCTCCTGTGTCCAACTCGATCGCACCACCAATGGTACGCCATAATTTCTGGCAATTTCCACAGCGCGGGGATGGAGTACTTTTGCCCCCAAGCTGGCGAGTTCGAGCATCTCGTCAGCAGTAATTTCGGTCAATAATTGGGCGGCGGGAACGATCCGTGGATCGGTGGTCAAAATCCCTGGCACGTCAGTATAAATCTCGCAGGTACTAGCTTTGAGTGCAGCGGCTAGGGCGACAGCGGAGGTATCCGAGCCGCCTCTACCTAGTGTGGTAATATCTCGATCGCCTGTGCCGCTCACGCCCTGAAAGCCAGCCACTACAACGACTTTACCTTCTTTAAGGTGGCGTTCAATTCGATCGGGGGCAATCTCCAAAATCCGCGCCCGACTGTGTTCGGCTTCTGTTACAATCCCCACCTGGGCACCTGTGAGCGAAATCGCGGGTTGTCCGAGTTCTTGAATCGCAATACTCAGTAGGGCGATTGTCACCTGCTCTCCTGTCGCCAGCAGCATATCCATTTCGCGGCGGGAAGGTTGGCTAGACAATTCATGCGCCAGTTTCACCAGCACATCGGTAGTTTTACCCATCGCCGAAACAACCACAACTAGATCGTTTCCCGCCTTGACAGTCTCAACGATCCTCTGCGCGACAGCCTGAATCCTCTCAGCAGAACCAACCGATGTTCCGCCATATTTTTGTACGATTAACGCCATCGTTCTATTTCTTTCACCACAGTTCACGCCTCAATCCAATTTAACTCATCGGATGACAGCGTGGATAGTGGGAATGGTGGATAGTGGATGGTGGATAGTGGATAGTGATTTGGTTGGGAGTCACTCAGTCTCCCAGTCTCCCAGTCTCCCAGTCCCCCAGTCTCAAAACCTACATCACAGTTCAGTCTGTGGAAATTCGATCGAGAAGGTACTCCCTGTACCCACTTGAGATCGAACCGAAATTTTACCCCCATGCGCTTCGACAATTTGTTTGCACAAATATAAGCCTAGTCCACTATTCGATCGCTTATGATTGCCGCGTCGAAATCGTTCAAATAAATTGGCTAAATCGCGATCGGGAATTCCAGCTCCGGTATCACAAATAGCCATAGTTACATGAGGATCATCTGGGGTTGAGGGTGTCAGTTCAATTGAGATCGTGCCGACATCGGTAAACTTAAGACTATTACCGACTAAATTAGTAATTAGTCGTTTTAGTTCTAGGCGATCGCCCATCACCTGAAAATTAGCATCAGGGCGATCTTGGTCTACGATTGTCGGGATGAGTTTAATGTTTTTAGTGACGGCAATCGGGGTAAGTTCACTAACTACTTCGGCGATTAGTTGAACTAGATCGATCGGGATGAAAGTAAACTGTTTAGCTTCGGTATCATAGGTATAAGCCTCGACGAGATTTCGTACCATTTGGAGTAAATCTTGATTGCTGCGTCCGATAATCTGGAGATTGGATTTTGCCTGGGCTGGCAGATCGCCAAATACATCATCACAAAGTAGCTCCAACATTCGATTTGCACCGACTAAAGGTGTCTGGAGATCGTGAGTCATTCGCGCGATGAATTCTTCTTTTTGGGCTAATAATTCTTCGCGCTGGTGGTGGGCAAGTTCCACTGCGATTTCGGCATTGTGAACTCGCATCACGTTCTGGAAGACTTGACGCAGTTGGGCTGGAGATATTTGAGCTTTGGATAAATAGTCGGAGGCACCCGCTTTCATCAGCTCAACAGCGACTCGATCGTCATTTTGACCCGTTAGGCTGACAATGGGAATCCGAATCCCCTGTTCGCGCAATTTGTGGAGGAGTTCGACCCCATTGCCATCGGGTAAACGATAGTCGATAAAAATACAGTCAAACTGATGGGAAACTGCTAGAGCAATCCCACTCTTACAGTCGATCGCCTCAAAGATTTCGGTCTGAAAGTCTGCACCATTAAAAGCTCTAGCTACCGTCATTCGATCGACAGCATCATCATCAATTACTAGCACTTTGAAGACCCGATCCATTAACATTGGCAGTGCTGAAATTGGAGGTTTCATCGCTTATGTTGGGGATGGCATTTCAGACATTGACCAATAACGGTTGAGGATATCCATCGTTTCGATAAAGCTACTAAAAGTAATTGGTTTGACGATATATCCTGCGACATTGTATTGATAAGCGGTAGCTAAATCGCTATCTTGCATCGATGTGGTCAAGACAACGACAGGCAACTGGCACAAAGCTAGATCAGCGCGCAATTCTCTGAGAAATTCTAATCCGCCCATTTTGGGCATATTTAAGTCGAGCAGAATTAATAACCTGGTGTTATTTTTCGGGGTAATTTGGTTGTTTGTACGGAGCATGGCTAGAGCTTCGATGCCATTTGCTGCCCGATATAAAGTAGCAGTTGAATTGTTCTTTTTCAGAGCGCGTTGAACATTCATCACATCCACCTCGTCATCTTCGACGAGGAGAATATTGAGTTGCTGAGTGTGTGTCATTACGGGAGATCGGGTAGCTGTCATCATGGATCCTTACTTAATATAGTAATTTCCGGTGCTATTTGGGCGGTATTCCTCTATCTTAGTGATTTGACTAGATTATTCATCTACCAAAAGGAAGGTTTAGAGTGCAGCAATGAGAGAAATATTAATTTCTAGGCGTTATTTTGGTCAGACACTAAGATTGCTGCGCGCGCCAAGGCTGGTCAGCGACTAAAGTCACCGCTAGTGATGCAAAGTCCGCCTACGCGGACTAATCTGAGACAAGAAATTAGCCTACCCGTTAGCGAAGCCTGCGCTTTGCGCTTACCGTATTGCCATATCGCCGACTTGCTGACTTTTGAACTAGCTTTCGGTTGGTTGAGCTTCTGAGGTGGCAGGGCTACAATTAGAGTGTTCACCTAATCGCAAAGTGTGGGCTTTGCCCAATCGTCATATCGATGCTGACAATTACTCCTGAACACGAAAAACTCATTCAAAATCACCTAAATACGGGACGTTATGCCAACGCTGAAGAAGTCCTAGAGATCGCCTTGCAACTGCTCACTCGCCTAGATCCTGAACACCAAGTATGGATCGAAGCAACACGGCAACAAATCGCTGTCGGAATCGCAGAACTTGAACGGGGTGAAGGCGTTGATGGCCCGACTGCTATGAGTCAATATCTTCAGAATTTTCAAACAGCACAAGAAACGCTGCCCTCACGAATTTCATCCTCGCACCTAGTACTACTCGCGACCTAGATCGGCTATCACAATACTTTCTTGAAACCAATGTCGAAGCCGGAGAAAGATTATTTAAGGCACTCAACCAACAGTTCTATTACCTCACCCAGTTTCCGAACATTGGGAAGCCATATCCTCATCTGAATCCCCAGATCCGAGGATTAATCGTTGAAAAATATATCATTTTCTATCGTGTTACGACGACTCAAGTTGAGATTGTTCGTGTTGTTGATGGAAGACAAGATCTCACCCAACTATTTGCGACAGAAGACTAATTGATTGGCAGCATTTATTTTCTACAGTAGTGGAAATTGTGGCCAAGTGAAATGGACGGCTAGACCTTTACCTGAGTCTGGATTTTCTAGCCAGATTTTACCACCAGCACGATCGACTAGTTTCTTGGCGATCGCTAGTCCAATTCCGGTATTTTCCTGGACATCTCGCGGCTGAAGGGTTTCAAACAGTCTAAATACCCGTTGATGGTGCTCTTGCTCGATTCCAGGGCCATTATCAGTGATGATAAATTCGATCTGTTGTCCATCTAACTCCACCAAGATTGAAACCTGACCCTGATCTGCCAGATTTTCGAGTGAAAACTCGTGATGTTTGACAGCATTTTCTAACAACTCTTCGATCACTTTGCGAAGGTGCGATTTGCATACCATCATCCGCAGATCGGTGGGATGTACCTCGATCTTGAAGTTGGGTGGGAGCAAGAGAGCAGTTTTGATTTCTTGCATCAGGGTAGCAAGTTCGACTGGCTCTGGAGTGACGGGAGTTTGGCCGAGATTGGCGTATTCCCACAGTCCATCAATCAGAGCATTGATCCGATAGGTGCGCTGGCGCAGCAGTTGAATATTGAGATCGAGTTGTTCGGATGAGTAGGGTCGGACTTCTTCCTCAATCCACTCGGACAGGGTAGCAATTCCCCTCAGGGGAGTCTTGAGATCGTGGGCGGTGGCGTAGGCAAATTCGGCTAATTCTTGATTGCGGTTTTCGAGGTTAAAATTGGTACTGATCAGGGCAAAATTGAGTTTCTCGACCGCTTTGAGCTGAGTTTGGAGCTGTTTGGTCAGATTGCTCTGTTCGGACACGTCCCTGATGATCGCGATGGTTTGGTGCTCTGGCTGAATTTCACTCAGGGAAAGTTCGATCGGGAAACTAGTTCCATCCCGACGGTAGGCGGTTAGCTGCCAAATTCGCCCCAGTTTGGGCTGCTGCTTGAGCCAAGTAAATAATTCTAATAAGGGTTGGGAGTGGGGCGTGATCACACCAGCAAATAACCGCATCAGCGGACATTTGAGCAGATCGATCGCAGTGTAACCAAACATCTCAATTAGAGCCGGATTGACGGTTTCAATTTGACCCGATCGATCCAAGATTACAATCCCATCAATAATATCGGTAGTGAGAGTTTCGATCAAACTATCACGGCTTTGGATTTGGGCTTCTCGTTGTCGCAATTCTCGCTCTAGCAATTGAAATAGATAAATCCCGCCGACGGTGGACATAATCCCCGTAACGGTAAATAGGAGTTGGAGCGAGTGAATCAAAGATTGGAGCTGGGCTAGATCATTCTGTTGACGAGCGAGGGCTATTTGTTCGATCGCTTGGGCGACGTTAATTTCTTGGCGGAGAGTATCCATTGCTCGCTTACTTTGTTTGAGCAATCGCGATCTCTCTGGCACTGAAGAGGTTGCTTGTAAATCTGCTGTCAATTTTTGGATTGATAAAATCCGCGATCGAATTGAATTTAGTTGAGCTAATTGTTTAGAGTTAGTTCCACTCGATTGCTGGAGATTATCTAGGGCAATCGGCAGAGTTTTTTGAGCAATTTGATTAGGTTCTAAAAATTCAGGGTCGCCAGCAACCAGATACCCCCGCACTCCAGTTTCAGCATTGAGCATCACCACCAGCAGCTCTTTAGTATTAGCAATCTGTTCCTGACTGCGGGCAATCTCGATCCTGATGGCGTTGCTCTCACCCCGTGACCACAACCAAGCTCCCATTGTTGCTAGTAAACAAAGGGCAGGAATAGTCACGATTGCCGCGCCCCGATAGGAGAGCGATATGCGCGACCAGTAAGTTGATAATTGAGATTTTAGAAACATTAATAGTCCAATTTGTTACTCCAGATTGCCTACGATTACCCTATGAAACCAACCGCTGTTTTTGTCCAAGTGAAACAGAATCGACACCCCGATTTGTGTTCAGCATCCAACCAAATCTCACCACCTTCGGCTTCGACGATTTTTTTGACTAGGGCTAGACCAATTCCGGTATTTTCGGTGGAATCTGTTGCGGCACTAAGAGTTTGAAAGATCTCAAAAATTCGCCACTGGCTCTCACCTTCAGGAATACCTGGGCCATCATCAGCGATCGAGAATCGATAACGATCGCCTAAATCCTCGGCAGTAATTTCGATCTGACCATCAGCACGGTTGTGGTGTTTGATTGCATTACTAATTAAGTTGGCGAAAACCTGAGTTAATAATAATCTTTTGGTGTTCAAAATTGGCATTGGGTTGACAACTTTCAGCTCAAAACTAGCTGGTGGCGAGAGCGAATCGATCGTTTCGGCCAAGACTTCGGCAACATCGACGGTTTCAGTCGCTAATTCAGCTCGACCAGCCCGTGAATATCGCAGCAGTCCGTCAATGAGGGCATCCATTCGCTTTACTCGCTGGCGCAATAGTTGCAGTTGGGAATTTTCGCCAGGCATCTGCGCTTGGAGATCTTCTTCGATCCATTCGGATAGATTGGAAATTGCGCGGAGGGGAGCTTTGAGATCGTGGGCAGCAATGGAGACAAATCTGTCGAGTTCGACATTTCGCTCCTGGAGTTTTTGCTGTGCCAACATCAGCGAGTTATTCAGCCGTTGCAGATCGGCAGTTTGGGTTTGAATCAGTAATTCCCCTTGTTTGCGATCGTTAATATCTTTGATCGCACCTAGTAAGTATTTGGGCGCACCTACCTGTCCAGAGATCGCTACAGACCTAATCAGGACGACAGTCAGACTCACCCAGACAGAATGCCCCTGTTTGTGAATATAGCGTTTTTCTAGGGTGTATTCGGTAATTTCACCATTGACCAATTGTGCCACCGCCGCCAGATCTGCCGCTAGATCTGCGGGTTCGGTAATTGATTGAAATGTCTTAGTCAAGAGTTCGGCTTCACTGTAACCAACAATTTCACAGAATTTCTGATTTACCCGCAATAGCGACCCATCCATCCCCACATGGGCGAAGCCCAGCGGTGTCCGCTCAAAGATATGACGGAACAGTTCTTCACTGGCTTGGAGATCGATCGCCGCTTGTTTGCGTTTGGTAATGTCGCGGGAGACAGCCAAAATTCGCTCGACTTGGCCTTGGGCATCGAGGATCGGTGTCACCGCCACGTCCCAGCATTTTCGCATCCCCTTGAAAGTATTACAATAGCCTTCAAAGTTGGCAGTCCCCCCAGCCTTAGCTATAGCCAAGGCATTGACAGGATCTTGAGTTTCACTGTCTGACCAAAATTCCACCCACTGGGTATTCGCCAAGGTAGCAAAGTTGTCGATTTCCATCAGCACTTGTCCACCGTCATTCATATACAGTAGGCGACCTTCTAAGTCTAGAACCTTGATGCAATCCTGATTGCTTTCGAGGATCCGGCGTGTAAACTCTTCGCTCTGGCGCAGGGCTTCTTCATCCTGCTTGCGGTCAGTAATATCATAAACCAAGCCAGACATCGATCTGGGCTGACCCTGTTCGTCGGGGTGGAGTTCACCAATCACGTCAATCCAGCGGATATCGCCGTTTCGCAGGACGATCCGGTAGTCACAGTGATATTCGGATAATGTCCCGTCAATTACTCGCTGCAATGTAGCTTCGACTCGATCGAGATCGTCAGGATGCACCCGATCTAGCCATTCACCATATACCTGCTTTGTGCTGCCTGGTTCATAGTCGAATAGCACTTCCAGTTCCGGTGTCCAGAACGTCTGTTTGGTCTGTAGATCCCAAGTCCACGCTCCCGCCTTGCCTACCCGCAGGGCAATCGATAGTCGTTCGTTATAAAGCTGAACGCGGAGCCGTTCGGTTTCTGCTTGCTTATAAGCAGTGATATCTTTCATCACTATTACCGCTCCTAGCTTTTCACCTATCGGGTTGTACAATGCTGTTCCACTGGCGAGAACCGATCGATCTCCGCCCCGCTTGGATTTGATCATAATTTCTTGATTGAAGACGGCTTCCCCTTGAAGCGCGCGGAATAGAGGCACTTCTGACTTGGTTAAATTCTTGGTACCATCTCGATCGTACAGATCGTAAAATTTGGCCCAGTCTGCTGGTTCAATTGATTCGGGGGGCATCCCGTGAAATGCCTGTGCCGCGAGATTAAATAACACGAGCTGTCCCACTGCATCACAAGCCACAATCCCATCGGAAGCATTGGTTAGCAAAGCTTCGAGAAATTGAGCCGTTGACCCTCGATCTGTCTGGGGTGACTGCTGCTGTCCAGGGACTACCGCTTCCCCACCCAGCCGTATCGCCGTACCGATCCAGATCGCTTGCCTGTATTCATCCAGATCGGGTGCTAATTCGACCTGAAACCACTCCCAGTGACCCTGGATACTTGGCAGCTCAATCTTGAGTGATAGTGCGCGGTGGGAGCGGCTAGCTGCCTGCCAGGACTGTTCCCAAGCTACTTGCTGTTCAGCATTCAAAGTTTCGGCAAATAACCAAGCGCGTTCTCCCTCGCCAGCAGGCTGCCCGATGTATCGGCACCACTGTTGATTGACTGCGACGATTTCTCCATCATCAGTCATTAACCAGGCTAGATGGGGAATTCGATCCAACAATTTTTGATAACTAACGTTCACTAAGGCTAAATCCTGTTGTTAATTTTTGGTGATGTTTGTTTAGGACTGAGATTTACAATTGCCGTCAAATCGCGGCACAAAACAACTACTAGCAGCTAAATGTCCAATCCTTAGATACTTCGTATGTGGTAGGGGTGAATGGTGGATGGTGGATGGTGAATTAAGAACGTCTATTGCTTGGGTGGGAAGGGAGTGGATTTAGATCCCTGCCGTAGCTCCAGCAATTTCACGCCAAGCTGTCAAACCACCAATGATTTGAGCGACATTCATAAAACCATTACCAAGCAAAATTTTTACCGCAGCTAGTGATTGCTCGTCAGATTCGCCATAAATGTAAATATCCCGATAGCGAGTTAGAGCCGATCTCACCAGATCTTCGACCCGACTGAGCGGCACCGAAATTGCCCCTTGAATGTGCTCGCGATTGAAGGCGGCGGGGTCGCGCACATCAATAATCGTCAAATTTGGCTGATTCGACGCTAACCGAGTTTTTAGTTCTTTAATCGTAAATTTAGCCTCAATCATCACTAATGTGGGTAGCTGCGCTGCTAAATTACGGTGTGATTTCTTAGTGAGATTGTGTGAATTGACCATCTTAGTGCATTAATTCATGTTATGTACACAGTCCCACATCCGGCATCATCTAACTTCTATCTAAAGATACATATTTGAAATAGTCGCAATTCTCGTTCCGTCTTAGTTAGGCTTTAGGCTTTAGGCTCTAGAGAGGTATCGACGAGAACAATGTTAGAACAGATTTTATTTTACTTTCGCAGCAGGTCTATTCATTCTGACAGACTATTTTAGATCAATAATCTCTCATTTGACTGACGTAAATCGTCAATTATCAATCGAAGATATAGAAGTCAAATATTTTTAGCACCATCAAGATCGTGAAAATAACTAACCAAGTTTCTGAACTAACTCTTCCAAACATCACGCCTTCTGTCGGCACAACGATCAACGGCATCTTGGTATTGCTGCCGCTATCTTTATTTTTGCTAGGTTTATTTACAGGCGTAATCAACCCTTAGTTAGACAATGATCAAGCCTGATTTACACAATAAAATCATAATTTTGTTGCTGTGTCAGGCGCAATTTCAATCCCTAACATTGGCTCTACTGCAACTGTTTTCAGCAAATCTGCAAAATCTTTGTTTTTGATGCCCATCTGTTCAAGCGCAACCATTAGTTCGTGCTGAAAAGTGTCGATGTCATCATGATAGCCACACTGATGGGCAGCTACTGAAATTCCTTGTTTAGCACTTGCTTGAGCACAATCAATTAATTCTGTGCCATGTAGCGGTGTTGTTGATGTCATGATCTTAGACCTTTATATTGATTATTGATTACTTATCGATCGCGATAAACAGCTACAGGTACGCGCTTATAAGCAGGTGTACCCGTTTGCGGTTCAATTTTAGCTGTAAAAATCACATTCACTTCTGGATAGAACATCAAAGCGGCACCTTCCCGCACCGCGCCATAGATGATTTCGACGTTTTCTAATTTACCTGCGTCTCCCTGCACCGTCACTCGATCGTGTGCTACCAAACCAATTTTTTCAGCGTCGATCTGATTGACTAAAATACAGTTGCGATGGGGCATACCGCGATAATGATCGTCAATTTTATAGACGACGGTATTGTGTTGGGAATAGCTGCGTCCCGTCATTAAGGCAAGTACTAAACTCTTGACGGATCGATCGATTCCAAACTCTTGAGCTTCTGGCAATGTGAGCTTAGGTAAAGGTGTCACAAACATATTTGCTTTGCCAGAGGGCGTTTTGAAATGAGGTGTTGTGACAATCCGCCCCGAAATAATAAACTCTTCTTTTGTCTCGTCAATAGTGGCGATTTTTTCATAGCCTGGAATCGTGGTCGCGATTAGTTGCCGGACATAATATGGATCTTGCAACTTTCGCCATTGAATCGGCGTTTCTCCGAGCAAATTATGTGCCAACTTGGTAATAAAATCAACTTCGCCAACCAGATCGGCACCCTTTAAATGGGTTTCACCTTCATCATTGAGCCGGACAAAATTATTACCCGATTCCGTCGTAGTTTTATATGGATGCTCGAACCGATTTAACACGGGAATAATAATCGTGTTGGTTTTTGCGAGTCCATGAAAGTGTCCGATATTGGGCTTAGTTGCTAGATAAATAATCGTATCGATCTGACCTAAAGCGCGTTTTGCCTGGGCTGAATCGGGGTTAGCTCCATAGATATTGCCACCGACACAGAGCAAACTATCGACTTTCCCAGCCGCCGCCGCTTCGATC
>JANNBD010000190.1:0-6033 GCA_031385105.1 Chamaesiphon sp. OTE_78_metabat_374 | reverse complement strand
GGGTGCGGCATCATGCCCAATACGTTTTTGGTTTCGTTACAGATTCCAGCGATGTTATTTAACGAGCCATTGGGATTGATGCCAGCGTATCTGAAGAGGATCTGTCCGTTGGCTTCTAGTTGTTCGAGTGTCTCAGGATCGGCATGATAGCAGCCCTCGCCGTGCGCGATCGGTAGATTAATCTCAGTGTTACTATAGCCTTGCGTCCAGATCGAATCAGTACTCTCGACGGAAAGGGGAACCCTGTCGCAAATAAAGTGCATATCTCGATTGCGAACTAGTGCTCCAGGCAGCAGTCCGGCCTCAGTGAGCACCTGAAAACCATTGCAGATACCTAAAACATATTTACCCTGTTTGGCGTGGGCGACAACCGCTTTCATGATGGGGGAGAATCTGGCAATTGCGCCACAGCGGAGATAGTCACCATAACTAAAACCACCAGGAACGACAACCACATCCACATCATCTAGATCGGTTTCTTCATGCCAAATAGTGCGGGTAGGTTGTCCGAGCAGATCGCGGGTAACGTATACCACATCGCGATCGCAGTTAGAGCCAGGGAAGACGATTATGCCGAATTTCACAGTAAGGGGGGAGGGTGTGTGGGAGTATGGGAGCGTAGGAGTGTGAGAGCGTGGAATTGTGAGGAAAAGCTTGTATCCCAATTCACTATCCACTATCCACTGTCTTGATTCGCTAAACCCTCGGGGAACCCGAGGAGCGCGAATCGCTATTCACCATCCACTAATTCGATCCGATAATTTTCAATCACTGGATTGGCGAAAAGTTGGTCGCACATCACATCTAATTGTTTGTGCGCTTCGGCTTCGTCAGTGGCACTGAGACTGACTTCGATATATTTGCCAATCCGAACACTTTCGACATCAGTGTAGCCCATATGTGCTAAACCCGACTGTACTGCTGTACCCGCCGGATCGAGGACAGAAGGACGAAGTGTAACGTAAATACGCGCTTGATATTTTTGCTTCAACGAAAATCCCTCAACTTTGTGATAATTATAGATACAGTAATCAAACAAACTCAAATCTATCAATACTAATTGTAAACTAGTACCAACCTCCGCTATCATTTTTGCCGAATCTCTAATTTCAAACATGTATTGATAAGATTAGGGAGTATTCACTAAATCCCAGAGCACCAAAGCCTAAAGCCGATAATGACCAAGCCCTATCTAGCCTAAATAAGCACTCCTGCAATGAAAGCCTGTCGAACCCGCAGCCAAGAACGGATCTTACAACTTCTACAACAATTCGATCGCGGAATTTCGGCACAAGATATCTATGTCGAACTACGGACACGCAACCAAACAGTCGGACTTGCAACTGTTTACCGTGCCTTGGAAAGTCTAAAATTAGAAGGGAGCGTTCAAGGTCGGACATTATCCACTGGGGAATCGTTGTATAGTTGTGTGCAAGCAGATAGGCATCATTTGACTTGCCTGCACTGTGGCGAATCAATTCCGATTGATGAGTGTCCAGTAGAACAACTAGAACAGAAACTAGAGTCACTGCATCGGTTTAAAATTTACTATCACACGCTTGAATTTTTCGGAGTGTGCTTGACTTGCGCTCCAATAGAAGTGGACAATCATTCCGAAAATCGACTCGCTCATTCGCATCACCATCACAGCCACGATTGAGCTGAATAGGAACATGTATGACTTTTGATAGTTTTATGAATTCGATCGGGATTGCCGATCCGCATGGGCGGGGATGGTTGTCCGTGGTGCTGACTTTCATGTTCGCATGGATTGTCACCTATTTATTCATTCCAAAGGTACGCACTTTCGCTCTCAAAGTTGGCTGGGCAGATCTACCAAATGCTCGGAGGCTAAATCAGGAGCCTTCACCAAACGCCGGAGGACTAGCAATCTACACAGGGGTAATTGCCGCAATTATTCTGGCAGGATGCCTGTCAACGGGGGTATTGATCAAAGTTCAAGTAGCAATTTTGGCGATCTTACTCGGCGGATCAGTCCTCGTGATTGTCGGATTTATTGACGATCAGTTTGGTGGATTACCTGCATTGTTTCGATTGCTTGTCCAGGTTTTGACTGCATTATTATTAGTTGTGTGCGGCATCCAGATTCACGTTGTTTATTTTGGTGCGCCCATTGACGGGGTTTTGTCGATCGTGCTGACAGTATTCTGGATTGTGGGGATTACCAATGCCGTGAATCTGATGGACGGGATGGATGGTTTAGCCGGAGGGGTGAGCTTTATTAGTGCGATGAGTCTGCTGGCTGCATCCGCGCAATTTGAAGCTAGGGCTGCCGCTACATTGATTTCGGCTGGTGTTGGTGGTGCCGCGTTGGGATTCCTGAGACACAACTATCATCCGTCCCGAATTTTCATGGGTGATGCTGGAGCGTACTTTTTGGGCTACGTTTTGGCAGCGACTAGTATTTTAGGCAATGTTGAGGTCACAAATGTAACGTCACTGATCCCGATTATTATGCTGTTTCTCGTGCCAGTAATCGATACCAGTCAAGTAATTATCAAACGGTTGCTCTCAGGACACAATCCCCTAAGTACTCCAGGCAAAGATCATCTGCACCATCGACTGCTGGCGCAAGGATTTTCCCAGAGACATTCAGCTCTAATCTTGTGGGGTGTAACACTTACTGGCGGAATTATTGCGATGCAAATGCAGGGTGCTAAACCAATGGCGATCGTGGTAACGGCTGTTGGGATTGCCTTGTTACTAATCATGACAGTTTTACTGCGGCTGCGGGCGATCGTCAAGGCTCCAGATATTTCGATTCCAAATCCAGATGATAAGTCGAATTAGTCGTTAGTGGTTTAGTTGTTAGTTGTTAGCCGAATTAGTTGTTAGTGGTTTAGTTGTTAGCTAGATTTTGAGAAGAGATCTCAATCCACATATTCACTAAATTGCCAAACCGCTACTCACTAAACCACTAAACAGATGCGATTTGCTTGCTCGGAGTGGGGATTGGTTTGATATTATGGGGAATGTATTGATCGCCACAGCTCACATTGGGACTTAATATCGGGATTGATTTTTTGGGTGCATTACCGACAATTCGTAAATCTATTCGAGATCCAGACAGTGAAGATTTGTTTTCTTGGTTATTATTCGCCCTTGCCAATATTATCAATCTACTGGCGGTCGATCGATGGGAATGGCAGATTATCATCTATCCAATTTATGTGGTGCTGATCACCGCGATTATTTGCTGGTGCATCTGGCGAGGAAGACGACAGAAACGGCACCACCACAAAGATTATTCAAATTAACACACATTAATAATTTATGGCAGATCAAAACAATAGTAAATTTATTGGCGGCATGTTGCTAGGAGCAGCAATTGGAGCTGTGGCTGGACTACTGGCGGCTCCTCGGAGAGGGCGTGATACGCGCAAAATTTTGAATAAAACGGTGTCCGCAGTGCCACAAATAGCTGAGGACATTGCTAGTAGCGTTCAATTTCAAGCCGATAAGCTCTCTGCTGCCACAGGTGACAGATGGCATGATACACTCGATCGATTAACTACTGCCATCTCTGCTGGCATCGCCGCCAGTCAATCTGTCCGCGAATTCAAAGCCCCTACTCAGCCCAAATCATTTAGTGAGGTAGATGAATAATTCTCAACTATTCTCCTTTCCGTTGGAACGCTTCGTGTTGGCAACGCCTGCGCTTTGCGCTTACGGAGCGGCTTTGCCTACAACGAACGACTATCAACTATCAACCACCATCATCGATCCGCTGTTACTACTGGGTGGTTCAATTTTGTTGGTTGCTGTGAGTTTGACAGCACTTTTGGTTGCTGCTTTTCCAGCGATTCAGGATGTGTCTCGTGCCGCCAGAAGTGCTGAAAAACTATTTGATAAACTCGATCGAGAGTTGCCACCGACACTTGAAGCCATCAGGCTCGCAGGACTAGAACTCGGCGATCTCACCGATGAAATGTCTCAAGGGGTTCAAAGTGCCGCAGCCGTGGCCCAGCAAGTAGATTTGAGTCTAGCTGTTGTCAAACAGCAAGCGGGAAATGTCCAGACGAGTACGCGGAGTGTGTGGGTGGGTGTTAAAGCGGCTTGGGGTAGTTGGCAGGATCGGGGGACTAGGGGACTGGGAGACTAGGAGACTGGGGGAATAGGAGACTGGGGGCGGCTTGCATCTAAGTCAGCTAAACCGCTAAACCACTAAACCACTAAGAGATTTTTGCTTTTTCCGGAAATCTGAATTTTTAGGCTGTATGTAATACTTGTACTGAAAATATCCAATCGATATCGATCGATTGGATGTAGATTAGAGGACTACAAGTTTTATGATAGATATCCCGTTGGTGCGCCGAAAAACCGGAGTAGATCGGGGTTTGGTAGTAGGCACGATCGCGATCGGTGGAAGCTGGCTGTATCTCCATCGATCGGCACTACATTGGTTGGCAACGTCGATAGTTGATATCTCTCTGTTCAATGGGGCGATCTTGGTTGCTGGGGCGTTGTTATTGACGTTGCTGGGCTGGAATTATCGGAGATCGATTCTCTTGCAGAGAGGCTACGCCAACGAATTAGCTCCAGGACTGTATCGACTGCCTTTGCTGCTGATATTTGGTTGCAGTGTGGCGACAATTTCGACTCAATGGTTTGTATCATTCGCCCAGTTGCCTGTTGGGTTGTTTTTATTGGGCAGCTATGGGTTTGCGGGTCTGTGGTTGGCTCCATCGGTGTGGAAGCGGGGTTTACCAGTGGGAATGGCGATCGCTTGTCTGTTGCCGTTTGGGGTGCAGTTTAGTACGGGAGTTGGTACACCTGCTCGGATCTTTACTGCCCAGGTTGTCGAGTGGATTTTGCACTCTTGGCAGATTTCGGCAATTTCGGCAGGTGATGTGATCGTGCTAGAGACAGGCGTTGCATATGTGGATCTGCCTTGTAGCGGACTCAAGAGTATGTGGACAGGGACGCTGTTTTTACTAGCATCCACCTGGCTCGAAGGGCGACAAATTGGGCTGCGCTGGATCGTAGTGGGACTGGCGAATTTGGTATTTTTGGCGATCGCCAATACTGCACGGGTGCTAATTTTGACGCTTCTTACCCATGTGATCCACCAATCGGCATGGGCGGAAATATTGCATGTGCCGCTGGGCTTAATCGGGTTTGTGATGGCGAGTTTACTAACTTGGGGACTGTTACGCTGGGTACCAAAGGCGAGTGGTGAGGCTAAGACAGACAATCAAGCTCAACCAACGCTGATGAGCCTAAACTGGCGATCGACATTAGGATTAGCAGGATTATTACTAGCATTGGCGATCGTGCCCGTACCACAGTTTGATCGAGCGATCTCAGCGGTAGATTTATCGAGATTGCAGTGGGTGGCACCCATGCAGACTCAGCCCGTGGATCTTAACGTTCCAGAACAGAAGTTTTTTGCCAATTATCCAGGTGTAACCACTCGTAAACAACAGTTTCAGTATGGTGATCTAACTGGAACTTCCGTGTTGGTAGCCAGTCCAACTTGGCAAGCGCACCACTCACCCGAAGTTTGTCTAGCATCGATCGGTTACAAGATTGCCCCCGAAATCCAGCAGTTAGTGACTTCAGATGTGACGGCTCGATGGTTGTCGCTTGATGACGGCAAAAAATCTGCTGTCTATTGGTTCCAATCGGCAAAAAGTACGACGGATAACTTTAACTCTCGCTTCTGGGATGAAGTGTTTCGCCGCGACTCTGGGTGGACGATGGTTTCGGTGGTATTCGATAGAGCTGACTCGCCAGAATCTCCCGCAGTCCAAGGGTTCATTAAACAGACACACGATGCGATCGAACGACTTCAGCCAGAAAATGCCGTGATGGTGTCGCCTGCGATTAAAATCGCGGCTAGTAAAGCAAAGTCCGCCTACGCGGACTAAATGAATATTAGTCCGCGTAGGCGGACTTTGGATCATGAGCGGAGACTTTAGTCTCTAGGCTCCTCCTACCCCCAACCCAAAATGAAACCACTATTCAAATTCTTATTCTGGACTGCCAATATCACCTTTCTACTGATCCTCT
>JANNBD010000184.1:0-3465 GCA_031385105.1 Chamaesiphon sp. OTE_78_metabat_374 | reverse complement strand
CTACGATCGTCAGATCGAAGCTGCCAAGGCTGACAATATCCTGCTGTCGCTCCATGTCAAGGCGACGATGATGAAAATCTCTGACCCGATTATCTTCGGGCACGCTGTCACGGTTTATTATCAGGATGTGTTTGTCAAATATGCTGATACATTTGCCAAATTGGGAGTGAATCCAAATAATGGGATTGGTGATGTCTATGCCAAGATTCAGACTTTGCCAGAGCAAGAACGAGCCGAGATCGAGTCTGATATTCAAGCTGTCTATGCTATTCGCCCTCAACTCGCGATGGTTAATTCTGATAAAGGGATTACCAACCTCCACGTTCCTAGCGATGTGATTATCGATGCGTCGATGGCGGCGGCGATTCGGACTTCGGGCAAAATGTGGGGCGCGGATGGACAGGCTCATGATATGAAAGCGATGATACCCGATCGATGTTATGCGACGATTTACCAAGAATGTATCAAGTTCTGTCAGGAACATGGCGCGTTTGATGTGACGACGATGGGGAATGTTGCCAATGTGGGCTTGATGGCGCAGAAAGCCGAGGAATATGGTTCCCATGACAAAACCTTTGAAATTCCGGCAGGTGGCGTGGTGCGCGTTGTGGATGCCACTGGTGAGACTTTGATAGAACAGCGAGTAGAGCAGGGCGATATCTGGCGGATGTGTCAGACGAAGGATTTGCCGATTCAGGATTGGGTAAAATTAGCAGTGAATCGGGCGAGAATTACAGGCTGCCCAACAGTTTTTTGGTTGGATGAACATCGTGCTCATGATGTTAACTTGATTGTGAAAGTGTATGAATATTTGGACAATCACGATACAACTGGATTGGACATTAAAATTATGTCACCTGTCGCGGCGATGCGGTTTACTTGCGATCGGATTAAAGCTGGTGAAAATGTGATTTCTGTTACCGGAAATGTGTTGCGAGATTACCTGACCGACTTATTTCCGATTCTGGAATTGGGTACTAGTTCTAAGATGCTATCGATCGTGCCATTACTTGCTGGTGGCGGTTTATTCGAGACAGGCGCAGGTGGTTCAGCCCCCAAACACGTTCAGCAATTTGTCACCGAAGGACATTTTCGCTGGGATTCCTTGGGCGAATTTCTGGCTCTAGCAGTAGCACTAGAAGATTTAGGGCAAAAGACTAATAATCCCGACGCGCTGATTTTAGCAGAAACACTCGATCGAGCTAATGGCATGTATTTAGATAATGGCAAATCCCCATCTACTCAAGTCAATGAATTGGACAATCGGGGTACTCATTTTTATCTAGCAATGTATTGGGCACAGGCATTAGCAGCGCAAGACAAAAATCCCGAACTTAAAGCAAAATTTGAGACATTAGCACAACAACTGAGCGTGAATGAGGGTGCGATCTTAGCTGAGTTGAATGATTCTCAGGGACACTCGATCGATTTGGGTGGTTACTATCATCCTGACAGGGAGAAGGTAATTGGGGCAATGCGATCGAGTGGGGTGCTTAATAGTGCGATCGCAGCTTTAGATTAGCTAAGTAGCTAAGCGAAGAAGAGCCGAACTGTGTAAATCAGTATAAAACACAACTTATTGATAGATAACGATAGATTTCACTTATGCCTTTGATTGCTTACAACGAAAATGGAGAAAGAGTTTGCAGCTTAGATTTTGAGAATGCGAACCAAATCAGAACCTTATATCCACATAAAAGTCTTTATTGCCCCTTTTGTGAATCTGTAATGTCTCCACGAGAGAGCAAGCGTTCAATACTTCATTTCTTTCATTGCAATAGATGTACTAGCGAAATTCTGCGTCATCCTGAATCAAAAGAGCATCTTTTAGGCAAACAAATATTGGCAGATTTACTTAAAAAAGAGACAAAAGGACTAAATGTTGACATTTTAATTGAATATCCAATCTCAAATGCTGGCTTACATGGTCGAGTTGCAGATGTTGCAGCAGTTTTTCCAACTGGATACGTCTTGATTTATGAATGTCAATTAGCGTCTATTACTACAGAAAATTTAGAAGAACGGACTTTGGACTATGAGGCAGAAGGATGTGATGTTATATGGTTTTTTGGAAAGTCTGCTGATGTACCAAGGAACCATGAATGGGCAAAATCTAGATTTTATTGTTCGCACAAACTAGTTTTTTCTTATGAGTCTAGAAGGGAAACAATTGAAGTCAAATGATTTCAAAATATCAATCGAAATTTGCTACGACAATTTAACTCCTCATCTGACAAGTGAATGGGCAGCGATATCGGTGCAGTTTCAAGATGATAGATTTACTTACGAAAAATCATTGCTTGATTTATCTGTGAATCAAATTTTCAATTTACACAAAAGTAATCAACTAGGATGTGTAGAATGTGCTGAAATAGATTCGCATTTTTCTAAGTATAGGCAGTTTACAGATACAATAAAATGGTTTTACTTTGCGAATGATTATGTTCGCAAGGAATACGAACAGCGTGTATATCAAATAATCTCTTCTCAAATAGATAACCAGCCACCTGGCGATGTTCGGTTTAATGCAAATCTGTACCATCGTCTCCTTGATTCAGCTATTCAGGTATGGAATGGAAAATTGACAAGTGAAGACATAAGTCGTGGTACAGGCTTAAATACTTCAGTTGTTCGTGATTACGTGGATCGATTGATAGAAAGCAAGTTGACAGAAAAGACAAGGGATAACAGGCTACATTGGACAGCTCAATCAGAGTACTATCGCTCGTTTTCACCTAATGCGTTAAAAGCGATTAGGGCAAGAGCAAAAACTCTTAAAGAGAGAAGAGAAAAATCTAGAACGTAACCATTCGCGATTCAATTTACTTCTAGCTAATGCCGATAGCGCCTGTTAGTTAATTCCAATAACTTAAAAGTTTGATGTTTTTTGCTTGAATTCTTCTTGATCGTATTGTGGATCGATCCAAGTCAAGTCTCCTGGAGTAAGATTCAGTCGATCGAGGGTTTGAGCGAGCACTTCTCCGATATTTTGCAGATCGTGTCGGACACAAATTTCGATCCCAGGAACCGGAGCATTTATATGTGAAACCAACGCAACTCGACTTGTCAGCGACAACGGCAAGATCGCAAATACTAAAAAATCTAAATCATCATAACTTTCTTGAAACTCAAGGTTACTCCGTTTCGCGATCGTCACAACATCTTGCCGAATAGTAGCAACGACATTAGTTTCGGGGATCAGATCCTCTAGTTGAATTAATTGCTGAGTAAGATTGGGAGTCATGGGTAATAATCTATCTCGAGTGCTTTAATTTTAGCGTATTCACCATCAAGACTGATACCATCTCGTTCACCACTCCAGAGTGCCCAACCAGGTGGAGCATTCGCATCTGGAGCGGCACGAGCCGGATCACCACACGCACAACACGCGCGACGTGCCCAAGGACTCGGAGCACTTCTTCCACCAGATCTGCGAGCGGCTCGGGACGGCGAGCGAGGTGCTGC
>JANNBD010000170.1:0-2848 GCA_031385105.1 Chamaesiphon sp. OTE_78_metabat_374 | reverse complement strand
GCTCGTAATGCAAAGTCCGCCTGCGCGGACTGAATTTATTAGTCCGCGCAGGCGGACTTTGCAATATTAGCCACGATTACCCTACGGGAAGGCTCCGCCAACAATCGTAGGCATTTCTACAGGTAGCAACTTGGGTTAATTTAAAGATCGCGACAACCGAACAGATATAGACGTGTTCTCCTCGCTGTGAGAATCACAACTCACATAGTAAAATTAAACTATCTTCATCTAACAAATAATTGTGTTGCCTTCCCAGACTAATTGGCTAGCTCAGATCGGGATTGATATTATTTATCCTGGCAAATCATTAGTACTGCGTTGTCTAGCAGTTATCACACTTATCTCTATCTCTAGTTGCGGTGGCGGAAAATCCCTGCAAAATAATCTCGCACCAGATCCCAAACTCCAAGATCCTGCTGCTGTCAGTACCAAACCTTCAGACACTGATACTAAATCAGCAACCGCACTTCCTGCCGACTTTCCCTTATATGCCCAAGCTCAACTCCAATCTACAACAGAACCTAAAGAGGGTGGCACAGTTACAACTTGGACAACTCCAGATTCGATCGATCCCGTTTACAAATTTTACCAGCAAGAACTCCCATCCAAGCAGTGGGAAATTATCACCCAACCCAGCGACAGCAGCCCCCAACTAGTTGCCAAGCAACAGCAAACAACTGTTACCATCGCGCCTCAAATCAACACTGACACACAACAGCTTGGACTGACAACCTATACCATTAGCCTTTTAGCCGCTACACCGACTTCAAGTCCAGCTCCAACACCAGCAGCTAGTACACCAACTCCTGCTGCCAGCAACAAGCCAAGTAGCTCCATCCCCTCTACCACCGCAGATTACCTCACCGACTTAACCAAAATTGGCGTACTAACTAGCAAAGATACCGCCCCCAATCGCGTTGTCACTCGCCGCGAATATGCGCGGTGGCTAGTTTCTGCCCACAACAAGATCACAGGCACCAAACCCACCCAACAGATTAAACTAGCTGCCACTAATACTAAACCGATTTTTCAGGATGTTCCCAGCACCAATCCTGATTTTCCGAGTATTCAGGGACTGGCTGAGGCTGGATTGATTCCTAGTCCCCTCAGCGGTGATGCTACGAGTGTCCTATTCCGTCCTGATACGCCGCTGACGCGCGAACAAATGATTTTGTGGAAAATCCCACTCGACACACGCCAACCCCTGCCAGCGGCTTCTCTAGATGCCGTAAAACAGACGTGGGGATTTCAAGATGCGGGTAAAATTGACCCCAAAGCTTTGCGAGCTGTTTTGGCTGATTTTCAAAATGGGGAGCAGTCGAATATCCGGCGGGTATTTGGCTATACCACTTTATTTCAGCCCAAGAAAACAGTGAATCTGGGCGAAGTTGCGATCGCCATCTGGTATTTTGGAGCTAATAGTGAGGGTCTGTCTGCTCGTGATGCCGTTGGCAGCCTTGGTACAACAACTCAAAATTAGAATCAGTAAATTTAGGACAGGCAATCGCGCTAAAATCGTCTGAAGTTTAGCCGCCCAATAACTAAAGAGCATGCCGATCAAAAAAATTCTATCCTTTGGACTACTGGTTTTCGTGCCGATTTCAATCTCAGCCGAATATTTGCACTGGGGGGATCTGACTGTATTTATCACCTCAGCCTTGGCAATTGTGCCTCTAGCGATCTGGTTGAGTACTGCGACAGAAGAAATCGCCGTAGTCACAGGCCCCGCCATTGGTGGGCTGCTCAATGCGGTATTTGGGAATGCGACAGAGGTAATTATTTCATTAGTCGCCCTCAAAGCTGGATTAGTTGATATCGTCAAAGCCAGTATCACCGGAACGATCATCAGTAATTTGCTACTGGCGATGGGTTTATCGATGTTTTTGGGTGGATTAAAGTACAAAGAGCAAGAATTTAAACCGATTGTCGCTCAAGTTAGTGGTGCTTCAATGACGCTGGCGGTAACGGCTATTTTATTACCGACGATGGCATTTTATGCTGCTAATAAATCTGATGTGTTTGCGATCGAACAACTCTCGATCGCAGTAGCAATTATTCTAATTGTAGTTTATGGGCTAACCCTAGTTTTCTCACTCAAAACTCACAGCTACCTGTATGAAGTGAGCTTGGTAGATTTAGAGGTTGAAGCTACTCACCACCAGCCAGATCTAAAAAAGTGGCTAGCGATCTTAGTTGCCTCAACTTTAGCGGTTGCTTATGAGTCAGAAATGTTTGTGGGCGTTGTTGAATCAGCCACAAAAGGATTGGGCTTAACTCCACTATTTACTGGAGTAATTTTATTACCATTAGTTGGCGGTGCGGCGGAATATGTAACTGCTGTTGGGGTGGCAATCAAAAATAATATGGATCTATCTGTCTCGGTGGCAATGGGTTCGAGTCTATTGGTAGCTTTACTAATGGCTCCACTCCTAGTGCTAGTCGGATACGCGATCGGTCAACCGATGGATTTGAATTTCAATCCGTTTGAAGTTGTTGCAGTTGCCGTTGCGGTAATTGTCGCTAATTTAATTAGTTTAGATGGTCGATCTAATTGGTTGGAAGGTGTATTATTGCTGGCAACTTATCTCATCTTAGGGGCAGCTTTTTACTATCTGCCAATCTAAAATTGCGTTAATAAACACAAAAATGGATGAGATTAATTTCTCATCCATTCTTTTAAGCATTACTGCAAGAAACCCGACTTTTCTGAAAAAGTCGGGTTTCTGTTCGATGATCTACTTGCCTACTGAAAGGGAAGGAGAACGGTGATAAGGCACGACATCAACACCGAAATAGCGGGAATATTCCACACCATCAACGATCGAGTTAACCGTAGCGACAAAGCCTT
>JANNBD010000158.1:0-1676 GCA_031385105.1 Chamaesiphon sp. OTE_78_metabat_374 | reverse complement strand
CTGTAGGGGTGCCCTTCATGGGTACCCTCAGATCTACGCTTTTAATAGTCTTTCTGTATTGGTGCAATATGTGAGTTAACTGAACAGTCTGGAGTGAGCATTAGAATCAAAACGCGGCTAGATCGAGAGCTGCTTGAGTTTCCAAAAAGGATAACAGTCTCTGCTTGATGCGATCGACACCACCCGCCGTATTAGATTCAATGTTTACTGGCATGACTGGATCGTGCAGAGACAATCGTAACAGGAACCAACCATCTTCATTGTCAGCCGAACAAGAAACTCGCACTCCTTCATAGTTATTGGGAACAATTTTCCAATCGGGCTGGCTGGCTGCAAATATCTGCATCTGGGCAATAACTTGATTTCCAACTGATTGAAAATTATCAGCATTAATTTTGATTCTTAGCTCTTTGCTTTCGACTGGTTCCTGTAGATTAGCAATTAGATCTGTCAATCTTTTACCTGCTAATCTTGACTTAGCGAGTTCGATTAATAATTTGCTAACTAAATACGCACCATCATCGAGAAAGTGATTTTCTTTCATCGCTGCATGTCCAGAAGTCTCGATCGCCACCCAGGACTCTTGCCCTGATTGATTCAGCCGCTTTGATTCATTAATTACATTTTTATAACCACGTTTGAACCGATGATGAATGCCACCCAAATCAGCTTGAATAAACTGTGTCAATCCATCAGAAGTAATCGAATCAGTCACAATCGCTGAGTTGGGATGTTCGCTTAAAACGATCGCACTAATCAATCCAATCAATCGATTCCGATTGAGTTCTTTACCTGTACTATCTACCGCCGCCGATCGATCAACATCTGTATCAAAGATAATCCCAAAGTCTGCCTGATGCTCAATTACAGCTTGACAAATCGCCGCCATTGCGGTGGGATCTTCAGGATTGGGAACGTGGTTGGGGAACGTCCCATCTGGATCCAGGAACTGGCTTCCTGTCGTATCTGCACCCAGTGGCTGCAAGACTCGATCGACATAAAATCCACCCGCACCGTTGCCTGCATCCACAATGATTTTTAGACCTGCTAAAGGTTGTTCAAAACTGGTCGGATGATTAACAGCAGTCCGAATTTTAGCGACAAATTGATTGGCGTATACTGACATAAAATCACGTTTAGTAATGTGACCTTTTAGATCAGTAATTACAAACTCATTTGTCGCTGCTAATGTCAAAATAGCTGAAATATCTTGCTTTTCCAAGCCACCTTCAGTAGTGAAGAATTTTAGGCCGTTGCGATTGAATGGGAGATGACTAGCTGTGAGCATAATTGCGCCATCACACTCAAATCCAGCAGTAATCGTACTCATAAACATTGCTGGAGTTGAGGCCAGATCGAAGTCATTGACCTGACTACCGACGGAGGTAATTCCATCCATGACTGCTGCCATAATTGTCGGGCCAGATAGTCTACTGTCACGCCCCACTCCAATTGTTAATTTATCGGCGGATTTATTGACTTTTTGTGATAGCCAGCTAGCAAAAGATTGTCCGAGAATTTGAGCGATTTCAGGCGTGAGATTAACATTTTCATTGGGAACGCCCTCGATCGCCACACCACGAATATCTGAACCATTTTGAAGCTTGTTCCAGTTAAAATCTTGCATCATCGCTATGTAAAGTGAAACTCGTGATTTTCCGATCGCTATAGCCAAA
>JANNBD010000082.1:0-1873 GCA_031385105.1 Chamaesiphon sp. OTE_78_metabat_374 | reverse complement strand
CGTGCTCTCGCCCAACAATTTGGACGAGCAGCAACCATTAATGAGCTAGCAGCGGAACTAGAATTATCTTCTAAGCAGGTGCGGGAGTATCTAGAACGAGCGCGTCAACCATTATCGCTAGACTTACGGGTAGGTGATAATCAAGATACCGAGCTAGGTGATTTACTCGAAGATCCAGGCATATCCCCAGAGGAATACGTCACAAATTCATCACTTCAGCAAGATTTGGAGCGGATGATGTCCGAACTCACCCCGCAACAGCAGCAAGTACTTACCCTTAGGTTTGGGTTGAAAGATACTCAACCGCTCACTCTTGCCAAAATTGGTGAATTGCTAAATATCAGCCGCGAGCGAGTACGTCAAATCGAGCGGGAAGCAATTGCTAAACTCCGCAAACGTAAAGCTGATATCGGTGAATATCTAGCTTCATAGTCTTTATTAAGTCCGCGTCGGCGGGCTTTTTTGTATGTTGGATCTGTAGGGGCGGGTTTATGCTAAAAATCATCGATTTGTACGAATAAATATCGTACGAACCCGCCCAACCCCACAAATAACCTTCGTACATCTCAACCATGTTTATCTGCTGGTGAGGTTGGGCGGGTTTGTTTTAATGTTGTCTGGATGTTTCGATGATTTTTAGCATAAACCCGCCCCTACAGATCCTAGTAATTTCTTTTATTAAGTCGTGAATTTAGAACTACCCCATAAACAAATTGGTGTCGCAGTTATCTGGAATCAAATCGGACAGATTTTGATCGATCGACGTAAAGTTGGTGGGACAATGGGAGGATTGTGGGAGTTTCCAGGCGGCAAGATTGAGCCAGGGGAAACAGTTGAACAGTGTATCGCGCGGGAGATCAAAGAAGAACTAGCGATCGAAATCACAGTCGGTGAGCATCTGATCTCGATCGAGCATACCTATCCCACATTCCATCTGACACTCACTGTTCATCATTGTCAGCATATCAGTGGCGTACCTCAACCGATCGAGTCCGAGGAAATCTGCTGGGTAAATATTTGCGACTTAAATAACTACCAATTTCCAGCAGCCAATATTGCAATTATCAACGCACTTCAAAATTATTCGCTAACACCTAAAGCCTAATAGGGATTCTTCAACATTACCGGAATCCCTAGATATCATGCTGTATTAACAAGAAGTAGAGTTTTTGGCTTGATTGAGTACACTTGTTGACAATACGGGATTGGGGCGAAAGCAATGGCAACAGAACTAGCAATTCGGACAGAAGATCTGACGAAGCAATTTGACAGACACATGGCTGTAAACGGCGTTGATTTAGCGATCGAGGCTGGTGAAGTCTACGGGTTGATCGGCCCCAATGGTGCGGGTAAGACCACCTTAATGCGGATGCTAGCCACCACTGAGGAGCCGACACTGGGCGAGATCTATATTAATGGTGAACAATTGCACCGAGATCGGTCGAATGCCAATCTTAAGCGATTATTGGGCTATCTGCCGGATGATTATCCCCTGTATGACGATCTGACAGTTTGGGATTATTTAGATTATTTTGCACGGCTGTACAAGTTGACTGCTGAACATCGCCAGCGGCGGTTATATGATGTGCTGGAGCTGGTGCAACTGGGGACTAAGCGCAATAGTAAGATTGCGACGCTATCGCGGGGGATGAAACAACGGTTAAGTCTGGCGCGGACAATTATTCATGAGCCTATTTTACTACTATTAGATGAGCCTGTATCGGGATTGGATCCGATCGCGCGGATGCAATTTCGGCAGATTATCAAGACGCTCCAAGAAGCAGGGATGACAATTTTAATTTCTTCCCATGTTTTGAGTGACTTGGCAGAACTCTGCACCTCTGTGGGCATTATGGAGTTAGGATTTCTGGTG
>JANNBD010000034.1:0-2953 GCA_031385105.1 Chamaesiphon sp. OTE_78_metabat_374 | reverse complement strand
TCAGCATTTTTGACGATCGGATTCTCTAGAATCTGCGCTAGTTCTGGTGAACTTTCGAGCAGCTCGATCAAATCCGCACAATTACTACCGAACTCATCGACTAGGTTTTGAGACTGAGCCAATGACATCAGCGCATCAGTGTAAGGATTTAGAACTACACTACCAACTGCACTACCTTTCATTACTTACCTCCTACCATTGCGATACTGCGATCGACCAGCTCAGTTTGAGCGGATTCAGTCAGCAGGGTTTTGAGTTGCGCTTCGGCGCGTTCCATCGCCAGAGCTGTAACGCGGGCGCGGAGTTCGGCGATTGCTTTATCTTGTTCGCTATCGGTGCTTGCAGCAGCGAGTTGCTGCATCCGCTCGATATCGGCTGCGGCTTTAGCAGCGATTTCAGCCTTGGCATTTGCCGCACTAGTTGTGGCAGTTTGGCGAATGTTTTGGGCTTCGGCTTGCGCTTCGGCTAAATTCTTTTTGGCTACTGCCAATGCTGATGCCGCCTGTTTTTGGCGATCTTCAGTATCTTTAATCGCGACTTCGATCGCTTCGCGGCGTTCGGTCAGGATATTATTCAAGAATTTGCGTCCAAAGACAAACAAGAATACTAGAACCAATACAAGGTTAAATAAGTTGGTTTCGATTAAATCTGGATTTAAGCTGACACCACCTTCACCTGTTGTGGCGAGGAATAAGAGTCCTATCATATATATGTGTGATGAGATCGGTTGTTTGTTATAAGTAATCGGTGGCAGTCATTGGCAAAGTTATAAAAACTGTTCGCTAATAACTGTTTTAGTTTGGCCTAGCCTGGTATTACTTAACTAACTCGGCTCCCAGCAACTTGGTCAAAATCTGACGACTTAATGCTTCAATTTGTGGTTCTAACGCAGTAAAAGCAGATTGCTTTTGCTTGTCAATTTCCTGTTGAGCCTGTTCCCGTTGCACCTGCGCTGCTTGCTGAGTTTCGGCGATTTGTCCGGCAGCAATTTTTTGAGCATCAGCCTTGGCTGTGGCAATTACAGTGTTCGCTTCACGTCGTGTTTGGGCTAGTTCTGTCTCGTATTTGGTTTTGAGTTCTTCAGCTTCGGCAAGTCTGGCTTTGGCTTCGCCCAAACCACCGCGAATGTACTCAGATCGATCGTCTAATACTTTACCGATGGGTTTGTAAAACAATGCGTCTAGAACAACTACCAGAACGACGATTTGAATCATCATCAATGGTAATGTCGCATCAAAGTCAAACAGTTTACCCTTCTCTTCTACTTCCTCTACTACTGCTACGGCTGTCGTCAACAGTAGTGACCATTGTGAGATCATCTTTTGTGCTTATCCTTGAGAAATTTTAGGTCAGGCGGGAATCGGCAGTTACAGAAATCGGAATTAGGGATTACGCATCAGATGGCACAAAATTTGCAATGTCAACAGATAGAACATCTATATTGGTGGAGTTTGTCCATCCTCACAGAAATCAATTCTATTAATATTTTCCTTGCGGAAGCCATCTCAACAACGATCTACTAAATTCCGACTCTTAGCTGTCCGTTCCGCTGGTTAATGACTGTATCGACTATGCAAAAGGGTTAGCAAATAACAGAATCAGTGCCACAACTAGACCATAGATGGTCAAAGATTCCATGAACGCCAAGGAAAGAATGAGCGTACCGCGAATTTTGCCTTCAGCTTCAGGTTGACGTGCAATACCTTCAACAGCTTGTCCAGCAGCATTACCTTGACCGATACCAGGTCCGATGGAAGCTAGACCAACAGCGAGAGCAGCAGCGATAACAGAAGCAGCAGCAACAGTAGGATTCATGATGTATTTACCTTAAAAAATTGATTGAGAGAATATTAGTTGAAATTTATTTAGCTTATAGCTTCGATCAACAGCTTCTGGTTATTCACCATCCACCATCCACCATCCACCATCCACCAAATTTAGTGTTCTTCTTCGTGCTCACCGTGACCTTCGATCGCTTCACCGATGTACACAGCCGCCAGTGTTGCAAACACCAGTGCTTGAATCGCACTAGTAAACAACCCTAATAGCATAACTGGGATCGGGACAATAAACGGCACTAGCAATACTAGTACACCTACTACTAATTCATCGGCGAGGATGTTTCCGAATAAACGGAAGCTTAGTGACAGCGGTTTAGTGAAGTCTTCTAGGATGTTGATGGGCAGAAGAATTGGGGTTGGTTCGAGATATTTAGCCATATAGCCCAAACCGCGTTTGCGAAAACCTGCATAAAAATATGCCAGGGAAGTCAACAACGCCAGTGCGACCGTAGTATTAATATCATTTGTTGGCGCAGCTAGTTCACCGGATGGCAAGTGAATCAGCTTCCACGGGAGTAGGGCACCCGACCAATTGGATAAAAAGATGAATAAAAATAAGGTACCGATAAATGGCACCCAAGGCCGATATTCCTTCTCGCCAATTTGGTCTTTAGCTAAGTTGCGGATATACTCCAAGGCATACTCCATCAAGTTTTGGATTCCACGCGGGATGCGTTGAACATTCCGTGTTGCAGCGACTGCCGCAATCACCAGTAAGCCAATCACAAACCAAGATGTGAGAAAAACCTGACCGTGGATTTGGAAGTTCCCCAATCGCCAATACAAATGACGACCGACCTCCAATGCCGCCAAGGGCAAGGAATTTGTGATGTTCAAACCATCTAACATGTGCATCTAGGAGCTGTATTGCCGTGATTGTTTACCAATCAAAAATATGTTGCAATTGGTGGTCTATCCTAACGTCTGACTAAAATCTATTGAATTTAGTCATCGATCGAGAGTATCCGCACGAGGTATACAAGTAAAGCTGCTTTGTAGGTCAAAAAACCTAAAAAGACTGGCAGAATCTGTAACTGGTTCCATTTTGCCGCGACGAGCATCAAGACTATCACTAGAGCTTGACGATTGAAGCTCAACTTCATGGTTTCAGT
>JANNBD010000016.1:0-1990 GCA_031385105.1 Chamaesiphon sp. OTE_78_metabat_374 | reverse complement strand
TGCTGCTATGACTTACAAGCCAGAATGGGTTATCGCTACAGCAATTCGTCCTGCAGAAGACATCATCAATCGTGGCAAGGCAGAATCTTATCAAGAGGCAGTAAATTGGCTAGAGAAAGCACGAACAGCCTATCTGCAATTGGGTCAACAAAACGAGTGGCAAGCATATCGCGCCAAATTAGTTACGACACATGGGAAAAAACGCAAACTAATGGGTTTAATTGAAAGTGCAAAGTTGTAGTGACGAGGGACTTGCTAAAATTGAGTGTAGATAGCACCAGAGAAATTTTATGACAGCAGTAATTCTCGACTCCACCGCTGATAAAATCCCCAATCCTGAAATCTTCTACCCTAGTTCCGACGGAGAACCCTTGGCTGAATCGTACGAGCATTCACATGCGATCAAGACCACCCTAGAGATGCTCTTAGCTCAACTCAAAGGTCAACAAGCAACAGTTCTCGCCAGTCAATTTTTATACTACGTTCAGGAATTTCCGCGCTTGAGAGTCGCGCCTGATGTGATGGTAATTTTTGGGGTGGAGCCTGGTGGACGGGCTAATTACAAGACTTGGGAGGAAGGGCACGTTCCTTCGGTCATTTTTGAAATAACTTCTCTTAATACTCGCAGTAAAGATGATGACGAGAAGAAAGATCTGTACCAGAGTCTTGGTGTGACCGAGTATTGGCAATTCGATCCACTCGGAGAATGGATTCCCGAAAAATTACGCGGATTTCGGCTTCAAGGCGATGAGGAGCCAGTTTATGTGCTGATAAAGAACGATTGTAGTGAGGTCTTACAGCTCCAGTTAATTGTCGAAGATAAAATCATTGCTTTTTATCAGTTGAATAATAGTGTAAGGTTATTGGCGTTAGAGAAGCTAAATCTTGCACTAGAACAGCAAATTGAACTAACAGAAGCTGAATCCGAAAGAGCCGATCGAGCGGCGCAAAGAGCGCGAGATCTAGAAGCACAAATAGCCATATATCAACAGCGGTTGGGCGAATTACCAGCCGATCTACCAAATTTACTTGAGTGAACATGACTCCCATCTTGCCTACCATTCCATCGCCTTGCTTCGTGCTTGAAGAAGAATTACTAGCCCGAAATCTAGCTATCTTCGATCGAGTCCAAAAGTCAGCCCCAATTCGGGTAATGCTCGCGCTCAAAGGTTTCTCGCTGTTTCATAGTTTCCCCCAGGTGCGGACTACGCTCAAGGGGGCTTCGGCTAGCTCTCTGTGGGAAGCAAGGCTGGCGGCGGAAGAATTTGGCACCGAAGTACATATTTATTCGACAGCATATCGTGCTGAAGATGTACCAGAGATCTTGCCGATTGCCTCGCACATGACGTTTAATTCGATCGGGCAGTGGGAGCAATATCGCAATCAGGTGCTAGCTGCTAGTCCCAATAAACCATCTCCAGGCTTGCGAATCAATCCTGAGTATTCACCAGTCAAAACCGCTCTCTACAACCCCTGTCAGCCCTCAACCAGATTGGGTGTTTCTGCCAAAAATATGGGTGATACCTTACCCGCTGGCATCGATGGATTCTTGTCCCACAATTTATGTGAGAGTGATTCATTTGCGTTAGAAAAAACTCTGGCGAACATTGAACTTTTGTTCGATCGATTCCTCCCCAATCTCAAGTGGCTAAATTTAGGCGGCGGTCATCTGATGACCCGCAAAGATTATGATGTGGATCACGCGATCGAAGTACTTAATGCTTTTCATACTCGTCATCCCCACATTCAATTACTAATGGAACCTGGTTCGGCGATCGCCTGGGAAACTGGATTTCTGATGGGTACGATTTTGGATCTAATTCCGACTGATGATGTGGTAAATGTGATGTTAGATGTCTCATTTACTGCTCACATGCCCGATTGTTTGGAGATGCCTTATAAGCCAGCAATTCGCGGCGCACGGGAACCAGAATCAGGCGATGCAGTCTATCGCATGGGTGGCTCTAGTTGTCTGGCTGGTGACTTTTTA